>CAXMLP010000491.1:0-7188 GCA_964194225.1 uncultured bacterium
GCCTGGCGCATGAACCAGACGGGGGTCACCGCGACCGGGCGGCGGTGGGCGGCGTCGAGGAACCGGCTCATCGATTCAATGCTGCGCACCCGCCCTCGCCGGGCGGGGAAAACGAGATCGAATCACCTTTCCTAACCAGCCTGCCTCAGCTGGCACCGAGCATCGCGGTGATCTCGGCAATCGGTCGGTGGACGCCGGCCAGGATCGGGGTGTCACGGACCGTGGAGCGGCGGCTGTCGGTGCCCCTGAGCGCGCGAACCAGGTCGCCGAAGCGGGGGAGGTCGTCGGTCTCATAGGCAACCAGGAAGTCGGCATCGTCGATCCCGAAGCTGTTCGCCAGAAGCTGCCGGACCTCAGGAAAGTCATGCCCGATCCGCATGTGCTCGTTCATGATTCCCTGCCGTGCCTCCTTGCCGAGCAGGTACCAGTCGGTGCTCTTGGTGAAGGGATAGACCACGAGGTAACGGGAGCGCTCGCCGGCGAAGAGCGATTGCTCCTGCGCGGTGGGGCGCTTCACGTATTGCGAGGGCTGGATGATGCCGAGCAGGCTCTCGCTGACGGTGAGCCAATTCCCCAACCCGGACCGGAGGACTCCGGCCGCCTGCTCCTCCAGCGATTCCAGGGTTGGCGCCAGGCTCCAGAGCAGGAGGTCCGCACCTGGCTGGAGGCCGATCATCGAATAGGCGAAGGTGCGCACCTCCGGCACCGAATCGATCGCCTTCGCGATTTCCGCTGCCCCCCGGCAGCGCTCTTCAGGCGGCAGTCGCCGCCACGCCGTATCAAGCCCCAGCGCCAGCGCCTGGACGTAGCGCGCGTCGCTCATCGACCCTCCCGCAGCCACGTCGCCATGTCGAGGGCAAAGTAAGTGATCACGATGCCGGCACCGGCTCGCACGATCGCAGTGAGGGTCTCATCGATCACCGACTGGCGGTCGATCCAGCCCCTGGCCGCACCCGCTTCGATCATCGCCGCCTCGCCACTGACCTGGTAGGCCGCGAGGGGGACGTCGAAGCGTTCGCGCGCCGCGGCCAGGAGGTCGAGCGAGGTCAGGGCCGGCTTCACCAGCAGGATGTCAGCGCCCTCCTGCAGGTCCAGCTCCAATTCGTGCAGGGCCTCCCGGCCGTTGGCGTGGTCCATCTGGTAGGTGCGCCGGTCGCCAAAGGCGGGCGTCGAGCCGGCCGCCTCGCGGAACGGCGCGTAAAGAGCCGAGGCATGCTTCGCCGCGTACGCCATGATCGCGACCGTGGTCAGGTCGGCCCCATCCAGCCCGGCCCGCAGGGCGGCCACCTGGCCGTCCATCATCGCGCTCGGGGCGACTATCTCGGCACCGGCCTCGGCGTAGACAACGGCCGCCTCGGCGAGCCTGACCAGCGTTTCATCGTTGTCGATCTGCGAGCCCCGGAGAACTCCACAATGGCCGTGGCTGGTGTACTCGCAGAGGCAGACGTCCGCCATCGAAACCAGGGGCAGGCCGGCCTCGCGGAGCCGCCGCAGCGTCTCGGGAACCGGGCCGCCGGGATCGGCCGCCAACTCCCCACTGGGATCCTTCCGGTCCGGGATGCCGAAGAGGAGGACGCCGCCCACGCCCAGCTCGGCCAGCCGGCTCGCCTGCTCCACGGCCAGGTCGGGGCTCAGACGGGCGTGCCCGGGAAGGGAGTGGATCTCCTCCCGGATTCCCTGGCCCGGCCGGACGAAGAGGGGGGCGACGAGCTGGGCCGGGCTCAAGCGAGTTTCCCTGACCAGTGAACGGAGGTTGGGATTCGCACGCAGGCGGCGCGGCCGCTCGGCCTCTGGCAGCGGCACGGCGAGGCGCGTCGGCAGCTCACGCATGGCCCGTCTCCAGCGCTCGCCGGACTGCGCCGGCCAGGGCATCGGTGCTCTGCGAGGCCGCTTCGGCGAGCACCTCGAAGCCCAGCCTGGCCGCCTCCCCGGTGGTCCGCGGCCCGATCGTGACGGCAGGCCAGGAAGCCGTGCCGCCCAGCTTGAGAAAACCATGGATCGCCGAGCCGGAGGCAAACACCAGGGCGGCCAGCGCGGGATCTGCAAGGGCTTGACGGAGCGGTCCGGCTGATTCCGGCGGAGCTTCAACCGTGTGGTATGCGGCCACCTCGTCGACCTGCGCGCCCCGCTCGCGCAGCCGATCCGGGAGATCCGCGCCGGCCGCGTCGGCACGCGCCAGCAGCACCCGCGCCCCGGCCGGATCGGGCAGCGCATCGGCGATCGCAGCGCCATTGCTGGCGGGCGGCACCAGGTTCGCCGTGATGCCCCGCGCCGCCAGCGCAAGGGCGGTCGCCTGGCCGACCGCCGCCCACCGCGGGCCGGCCACCAGTTCAGGCAACGCCGCGACGCCCGCTGCGCTGGTCACCACCACCCAGTCGTATGCCGTGAGGTCGGGCCAGTCCACGGCCAACGCCTCGGTGGCCACCGTGGGCACGGCGTGGACGCGGAACCCAAAGCGCTCCAACGCCCCGACCAGCGGGTCGGAGGCACCGCCCGGCCGGGTTACCAGAAGCGCTCTCACCGGCGACTCGGTCATCGCAGCGCCACCTTCGCGGCCAGTTCGCGGCCGGCCTCATGGGCGGCGGCCACGGCTGTGCCGCGCGGCGTGCGAAGGCGGATGACGCGGCGGCCGCTGCCGTCGCTGTTCACGCCTCCGACCAGGAGGTCGACGAAACCCCCGCTCACCTGGGCGACAGCTCCCACGGGGGCTCGGCAGGTCCCTCCCGTCGCCGTCAGCACCGCCCGCTCGACCTCTACAGCGAGGCGCACGTCGGGCTGGTCCAGCTCGCTGAGCGCAGCCAGAATTGCAGTTTCGTTGCGACGGGCCTGGATGGCAAGGGCACCCTGGGCAGGGGCGGGGGTAACCTGCTCCGGATCGAGCCGTTCATCGATCCGGGAACCGAGCGCGAGCCTCAGGATGCCGGCCACCGCCAGGACCACGGCAGCCACCTGGCCCTCGTCCAGACGGCGCAGGCGAGTGTCGACATTCCCATGCAGGGGCACCACGTGCAGGTCGGCGCGGACCGCGCGGAGGAAACCGGCTCGGCGGGGACTGTCGGTCCCCACGACTGCGGCGGCGGCAAGGCCCGCCAGGGCCGCTCCCCCGCCGGCGGTCACCAGCGCGTCGCGCGGGTCCTCGCGCGCGGGATAGGCAGCGATGACCAGCTCGGGCTCCTCCTCGAGGGGAATGTCCTTCGCGCTGTGCACCGCGACGTCGATCTCTCCGGCGACCAGAGCCCGGGCGATGGCGGCGACGAAGACACCTTCGCCGGGTGTCATGTCGATAGGCCGCAGGTCACCCTCGGTGGCGATTCGCACCAACTCGACCTGGTGGCCGCGAGCGCGGAGCATCGCGGCCACCATCTCGCTCTGGATGAGGGCGAGTCGCGACCCGCGGGTCCCCAGCCGGAGCCTGAGCGGCGCGGCCGGCGAGCTCATCTCGCCACCGTGGGTCACGATCGCTCCTCGTGCCCTTTCATCAGGGCGATCAGGAGCCGGTCAAGGCCACTCTCAGCGCGGACCAAAAGGGCGGTGGCCTCCGGGGTGTTCAGCCGGCGGCGGCGGGCGACGCCGGCCAGCTCACCTACGAACGAGCTCCGAAAACGAAGGAAGGCCTCGACGGTCTCGCCCAGGGTGGCTCCCAGCTCGGCCGCCCGGATTCCGTAAGCGGCCGCCAGCGACTGGGCCGATGCCAATTGGGAGGCGGCATCGCCGGGGGGGGCGTCGAGGTGGGCGAGCATGGTCTCGAGGAGGAGGTGGCCGCGGCTCCTCAGCTCGGCTCGCTCAGTGTCGGACAGCCCGGCCAGCCAGGGCCGAACCGGGCTGGCCGCGACGGGGCGGGCACGACGGTAGGCGCGCGCCATTCGATCGAGGCTGGAACGAAGGCCAAGGACCGGGCGACCGCGCTTCAGGGGTGGCAACAGGCTTTCGATGACGCTCCTGGGAAACCGGCGGTGGCCGCCGGGCGTGACGAAGGCAGCCACCTCGCCATGGTCCGCCCATCGGCGCAGCGTGGCCGGCGTTATGCCGAGCAGGCGGCTCGCCTCGCCGAGGCCAAGCCAGGGCGACCCATCAGACCGGGTGGAGACCTTCACCTTTCCTGCCGAAGTATGCCGAAAACTATCGAAATCTATCGCCGAACCGGCTGCGGTCAGACTCGCCTCAGGTCCAGGTGGCGCTGACGGGACCTGACTATCTCGGCCTCGGCCTCCCGCCGACCCTCCCAGCCCAGGACCTCGGTCGATTTTCCCTCCTCCAGGTCCTTGTAGATCTCGAAGAAATGACGGATCTCCAGGCGCATGTGCTCGGGGACGTCGTGCAGGTCACGCCAGCGGTTGCGGCTGTCCCAACAGGGCACCGCGAGGACCTTGGCGTCGGAGCCCTTCTCGTCGCGCATCAGGCACACCCCGACCGCCCGGCAGGTTATCTCGCAACCCGGGAAGGTCGGCTCATCCAGCAGCACGAGGACGTCCAGCGGATCCCCGTCCTCGCCGAGGGTCTCGTCGATGAATCCGTAGTCAGCCGGGTAGCGGGTGGCGGTGAAAAGCTGGCGATCGAGCCGCAGCCGCCGAGTGACATGGTCCATCTCGTATTTGTTGCGACTGCCCTTCGGGACCTCGATCACGGCAGTGAACTGCACGGGTCTGAGGATATGCTGCTGAACCCATGGTTGAGACGTCTCCTGCCCAGTCGACAGGAACGATGGTGGCCACCGGCCATCCCCTGGCGACAGCCGCCGCGCTCGAGGTGCTCGGGGCCGGCGGCAACGCGGTGGACGCTGCCCTGGCGGCCGCGGCGGTGACCTGGGTGGTGCTGCCGATGATGTGCGGGCCCGGCGCCGACGCCTTCGCGCTGGTTTGGGACCCTCGGGACCGGGAGGTTGTCAGCATCGGCTCGGGCGGAACCGCGCCCGCAGCGGCCAATCGCGAGTGGTTTGCCGAGCGAGGACATCGACTGGTGCCCGTGTCCGGCCCGCTCGCCGTGGGTGTCCCCGGCGCGCTCGGGGTGATGGAGGAGCTGGCCAGTCGCTTTGGCAGGCTCGCCTTCGGTGACCTCTTCCGTTCCGCCATCCGCCACGCCGAACGTGGGGTTGCGATCACCAGCCACACCGCGGCCCATCTCCCGGCGCATCTGCCCCGGCTGGCGGCCGACCCCGAGTCCAACCGCATTTTCAGCGCCTTGCGAGAGGGAACCGTCATGGTCCAGCCGGAACTGGCCCGGACGATCCAGACCATTGCCGTGGAGGGCGCCGCGACTCTCTACGGCGGACGACTTGGAGAAGCCATTACTGCCCACCTGGCGGCGACCGGCGGACTCCTGACCCTCGCCGACCTGGCCGCCAACCGGGTGGATATCAGCGTGCCTCCCGCGATCGACTACCGCGGCCACCGGGTGCACCAGACCGCTCCCCCCTCGCAGGGCTTCATGGTCTTGGAGGAGCTCAAGATCCTCGAGGGCTACGACCTCGGCGCCCTGCCGGTCGGCGGCGACTCGTTGATCCACCTGCAGGTCGAAGCCAAGAAGCTGGCGGCGGCCGACCGGCTGCGCCTGGCCGGCGATCCCCGCTTCCTGGATTGGCCGCTCGACAAGATGATCTCGGCCGAGCATGCCGCCGCGCAGCGGGCCCGGATCGACCCCGAGCGGGTTTCGAGTGGGACTCCGGTTCCCACCGCAGGGGGAGACACGACGTACCTGTGCGTGATGGACCGCGACGGGCTGACGGTCTCCTTCGTCCACAGTCTCTCCCACGCGTTCGGCGCCGCCGTCACCGTGCCCGGCACCGGGATCCTCCTCAATAATCGCGTCGGGCGCGGCTTCACCCTCGAGGCCGGCCATCCAAATCAACTCGCCCCCGGCAAGCGCACGATGAGCACACTCAACTGCTACCTCGTGACCAGTGAAGGCGAGCCGGCCCTGGTGGGCGGCACGCCGGGCGGAGATGGCCAGGTCCAGTGGAACCTGCAGGTCCTCAACTCGATTCTCGATCATGGCCTCGACCCCCAGGCTGCGGTGAGCGCACCCCGATGGACGCACAACCCGACCACCGACCCCTGGCGCCTGGCCGAGGCGGAAGTGCTTACCGTCGAAGACTCGGCCCCGGCCGGGACGGTCGAGGGATTGCGCCGGCGAGGCCACAAGGTCCGGAGCATCCCGGCCGGCTCGGCCGGCGGATCCGCCCAGGTGATCACCCGGAATCGGCAGTCCGGCATCCTGCTCGGGGGCTCCGATCCTCGCGACGGGGGCCTCGCGCTCGGCCGCTGACCTCGCCTTCTCGCTTGCTCCAACGTCCCGGCAACGGCGCAGGCCGAAGATGTTATAGCGACAGACTCAATAAGCTGCTACGATTCCAGCTCCCCGGAGGAGGGGGCACCACCCTTGATCACCGGCTCCCGCGATCCTGCGGTCCTACTCGTGAGCAGCGACGCTGACCAGGTGCGCGCCCTGCAGGCGCTTCTCGAATCTCTATCGGTTGACGTGGTGGTGGCCAGCTCTGGTGAGGAAGCCCTTCGCCGGGTCCTGAGGCGAGACCATGCGGCCGTCGTCATCAACCTGGAGCTGTCTGGGATCGATGGCTACGAAACCGCCCGGCTGCTCCGGCTGCGCACGCGCACCGCCGTGACTCCCATCGTCTTTCTGAGTGGCCTTGAGCTGGCTGAAGAGGAGCAGGAGAGGGCGTACCACCTTGGCGCCACCGACCTGATCTGCGGGCGGTTTCGTCCCACGGTCCTGCTCTCCAAATTGCGCGCCTTCGTCGCCGCGGCGCGGACGGTCCAGGCGGCGCGAGCGGCAGATTCGGCGCGGGCCGAGTTCATGAGCCTGGCAGCGCACGAGCTTCGAGGCCCCCTCGGGGTCAGCTACGGCTACGTCGCGATGTTGCAGGACGGGACCTTCGGCGATGTGCCTGCGGGCTGGGAGCGTCCTCTCGAGATCGTGATTCACAAGCTGGACGAGCTGAACGAACTGGTGGACGACCTGTTCCTCACTGCCCGGATGGACAGTGGACAGGTGGCCACTCACACCCGGTCGGTGGATCTCGGTGTTGAAACCCAGCGTGCCCTCAGCCGGGCCGAGGGGAGAGCGCAGTTGCTCGGAGCGGAGCTCCGCTTCTCAGCCCCAGTGGCGCGAGTGCGGGCAATGGCTGACCCTGCTCACCTCGCCAAGATCCTCGACAACCTGATCAACAACGCC
>CAXMLP010000492.1:0-2414 GCA_964194225.1 uncultured bacterium
GGTCTGTGGGTTGCGACCAGCGACGGGCTCTACTTTGCGCCCCCGTCTGCGGAGTTGGTGAAGGTATCCACCGTGACAGGCTTCCTCGCCGGGTCCTGCTCCTGAAGAATTCCCCTTCAGGCGGCGTTGCGGGACAGCCGCTAAGCTCCTCCGTCATGGGGAGAGATCTGACACGACGCGACTTCGTACGAATGGCCGGTGGTGCAACCGTTCTGACGGCCGGCGGCGGTTTATCAGCACTGCTATCGGCCTGCGGAGGCTCACAATCCGGCTCGACAGGCCCGGCCAAGCTCGCCGAGAAGGACGTGTCAAAGCTCTATGACGCCGCCAAGAAGGAGGGCCAGGTCGTCTGGTGGACAGCCCACTACGAGCAGAGCGCTGCTGAAAAGATGGCCGCTGCCTTCAAGCTCAAGTACCCGGGGATCCAGGTGGACCTCCTCCGGCAGACCGCGCAGGTGCTCAACAACCGGCTTCTCCAGGATCTCAAGGCGGGCCAGAACACCTGCGACGTCTTCTGCTCCACCGATGAGGGGCATTACCCGCCCCTCAAGAAGCAGGGAGCCCTGACCGCCTTCACGCCCCCCGACATCGACCTTCTGCCGAAGGAGTACCAGAAGCTCGATCCCGACAACCAGTACCACCTTGGGGCGATCGGGTTTGTTCTGATCAACTACCGCTCCGACAAGGTCACCAGTCCGCCCAAGAGCTGGAAGGATTTCGCGCAGGATCCCCAGTGGAAGGGAAAGCTGACAACCGGCCACCCCGGCTTCTCGGGTTATGTGGGGCAGTGGGTCACGGCGATGCTTCGGCTCAACGGGGACCAGTTCCTCAAGGACCTCAAAAAGCAGGATCCCAAGGTGGGCCGGTCGGTCAACGACACCGTCACCGACATCGTCAATGGCGAGCGGACGGTGGGTGCCGGACCAGACAACTTCTCCCTTGCGAAGAAGGCCTCGGGCGTCGCGATCGACATCGTTTTCCCGAGCGAGGGCGCCGTCATCATCCCGGGCCCGGTCGGCGTGCTGGCCAAGTCCCAGCATCCCAATGCCGCTCAGCTGTTCACCAACTTCATGTATTCCAAGGAGTACTCGGAGGCGCTGGTCTCGACCTCGAACTACCCCCTTCGGGCAGACGTGAAGGTGCCGGCTGGACTGCCCAGCCTCGACAAGGTCAAGGCGATTCACAACACGCTGGACCAGCTCGCGGGGATCAACGAAAGCATCGCCAAGTGGCGTGAGATCATCGGGTAGACGGCGGCGCGCGTTCGGCCCGGTGACCCGCCAGGGATGGTGATCGTCTCCCGCCCCGGCGGCTTCGCCAGCCTGCGCTCGCGGCTCGACTGGAGCTGGCTGCTGTGGGGGGCGGCAGTCCTGGTGCTGCTCGTCCTGGTGGTCGTGCCGCTCTTCTGGCTCGGCCTGGCATCGATCACGGACGAGAACAGCGGCGCCCTGACGCTCGCCAATTACACGTCCGCGTTCAGCCGGCGAATCTACATCGAGCCGGTTGTCAACTCGTTCAAGCTGGCGACCGCCGTCGCAGTGATCGCGGTGCTGGCCGGCACGCCGCTCGCCTGGCTGGTGTCGCGGACCGACCTCCCCGGCCGCCAGCTGTTGCGGCCGCTGATCCTGGCGGCGTTCGTCACGCCGTCATTCCTCGGCGCAAACGCCTGGATCTTCCTGGCAGCCCCCAACTCGGGTCTATTGAACCGGCTCTGGACCGGCATCTTCCACACCGAGCACGGTCCCTTCAACATCTACACCTTCGAGGGCTGCATCTTCGTGGTCGCCATCTATTCGATCCCGTACACGTTCACCCTGGTGGCGGGCTCGCTGGAGTTGATGGCCGCCGAGCTGGAGGACGCCGCCACCACGCTCGGCGCCGGGGTGTTCCGGACCACCTGGCAGATCACCCTCCCGCTGGCGCTGCCCGCTATCATCGGCGGCTTTCTCCTCTCCTTTCTCGAGGCGCTGGAGCTGTTCGGCCCGCCCGCCTTCATTCTCATCCCGGCCCGGCAGAACGTCATGACGACCCAGCTCTACCTCTTCTTCTCTCAATTCCCGCCCCGCGTCGAGGTTGCGGCGGCCTACGCGATGCCGTTGCTCCTGGTCACCGTCCTCCTGCTCTACCTGCAGCGCCGCCTGCTCGGGCGGAGGCGCTTTGTCACTGTCACCGGCAAGGGCGGCGTCCGGCGCCGGATGAAGCTCGGCTGGTGGAAATGGCCGTTCGCGGTGGCGGCGTTCATCCCGCCGCTGCTGTCAGTTCTGATGCCCTATGCGGCGCTGTTCCTGGTCTCCACTTCGCGAGCCTGGGGCCGCGGCCCGTTCGCCCCCGGCAACTTCACCTTCTACTGGTATCACTGGTCACTCTTCGAGAACCTCGATACGCGGCGGGCAATCCTGCACTCGCTCGAATAC
>CAXMLP010000493.1:0-14310 GCA_964194225.1 uncultured bacterium
ATGTCTCTATAGAAAGGCGCCGCTTACAACGGCCAAACCCTCCACCTTCATGGGGCGTTTGACGAGACTTTCAACGCGGCAGGCACACTGACCGCCAGCCACTTCTTCTCGTCCTGCCACTGACACCGACACGCGGGAGGGGCGCAGCGCGCGCCCCTCTTTTTCACAATCATTCGGTTTCCGGCCCGGCGAGCGTGAGGTCCATCTGGAGGCGGTTTTGGATTCCCGATTGCCGGTTGGTGGGCGGCGCTGGGATTGAACCAGCGACCTCTCGCGTGTGAGGCGAGCGCTCTCCCGCTGAGCTAGCCGCCCAAGCCGCCGTCACATTCTAGCCAGCCCCTGCGTCACCCAAGTCGGGCGCTTTAAGCTTCTTTCCCTCCGATGGCTGCCGTTCCCGCTCCCACTGCGCGATTGAGGCCGCTGACCGTGCCGGACGTGCTTGACGAGGCTTTTCGCCTCTACCGGGCGAACTTCCCCCTGCTGGCAGGCCTATCGTTCGCCGTCGCCCTACCCAGCCTGGCCATCAGCCTCCTGTCCGGCAGCTACAGCGCCGTCGGTACGGCGCTCGAGGCGGTCACCCACCCGATGGCCACGTTTCCCACCTTCACGCCTCCCAACCTGGCTGGCGCCATCCTTCAGTACCCAGTCCTGATCGCAATGCTGCCGTTCCAGATCGGTGCCCTTCTGCTCGCCACCGGCTCCATCGTGCTCGGTCTGCCGGTCACCATCCCCACGGCCCTGCGTGGCATTGTCCGGCGCTATTTCGCCCTCCTGGTCCTCGGCCTCCTGTACGGGACCGTGGCGGTGACATGGCTCTGTCTGCCCCTCGGCATCTGGCTCTCGGTCCGGCTCGCCCTCGCGGCGAACGTGCTGCTGGTCGAGCAGGCAGGCATCGGGGCAGCGATCGAGCGAAGCTGGCAGCTCACCGGCCGAGCCTTCTGGCGGATCTTCGTCATCCTGCTCCTGGCGCTCCTTTTGGGCCAGGTGCTCGAATTCGCCCTGGTGCCCGTCTTCCTCGGTGCCGCGGCGCTCTTTCCCGGTCTCCCGATCAACCTCCGAGGTGCCCTGCTGATCACCAGCACAACCCTCGTCGCCCAACTGGTCCAGCCGCTCTTCGCCGTGGCGGTCACCCTCATCTACTTTGACCAGCGGGTGCGCCGCGAGGCACTCGACCTGGAGATGATCGCGTACCGGATCAGCCAGCCCAGCCAGGAGCCGACCGCCTGAGGATTCTCGCGGGCGGTGTGATCGCGCTGGCCGTGATGGCATTCGTATCGACGCCCGCCCTCGCCGTCGATCAGACCTATGCCACGGCCGTCCAGCAGGCGCGGTCCCTGGTGAAGGAGGGACTCGCGGGCCGCCCGGATGCGGCGCGGGAGGCTGCCCGCGTACTCGAGGCCGGCACCGGCCAGACTCAGGCTGAAACCCTCCGGGACCTGCGCCGCACGCCCCCGGACCTGGCCGGCGCCGAGAGTCGCCTGGCGGCCGTCGCAGCCGCCCTGGACCGCTCGGGCTCGGTGGCCGACCCGGCAGCGGCCAGGCGCCAGCTGCACGGCATCCTGGCTCAGCCCCGGTACGACTCGCTCCACCAGGGCGAGTCGCTCTGGGACCGCGCCTGGAATTGGGTCCTGACAAATCTGCTGGCCTGGCTCGCCCAGATCACCTTCGGCAGCCTCCCGGCCTGGCAGTGGCTGCTGATCCTCCTCGCCGTGCTGCTGGCCACCACCGGGGTGACGGTGGCGATCGTGAGGACCAGCTGGTCGCGCGCGAAAAGCGTTTACCAGGCGCCCGTCCCGACCTCCCGCCCCGCGGCCGGAGCCGGCGATCGCTTCGCGTTGGCGGATCTGGCGGCCGACGCAGGCGATTTCGCCGGCGCGACCCGGCACCTGGTCGCGGCGGTTGCCACGGCGGTCAGCGGGCGCCCCTTCTGGGAGAGCAGTCCGCTGACGGTGCGGGAGCTGTTCAGACAGGCCGGCCGGCTCGGCCAGCTGGGGCCGTTGGTGGGTCAGTTCGAGTCCGCGGTTTACGGTGGGCGGCCGGTCGGGGCCGATGACTATCGGCGCCTGGCGGACCTCGCCGCGCCTTTCAGGACTAAGTCTGACCGCGAGATCGCAGCGTGAGCGGGCGATCGGGGTGGGTTCTTCTCGGGCTGCTTGCGCTGGCCGCGGCGGCCCTGGTCCTTCTGCAACGCGGTGTCGCCGCCGATTCGCCGAACCACAGCTCGTACAGCGATGGCCGAAATGGCACCTCCGCGCTCCGCCAGTACGCCGAGCAGCTGGGCCATCCCACCCGTAGCCTGGATGGTGACTTCAACCTGCCGTCCGAAATCGGCACCCTCTTCGTATTCAACCCGGCCGGCAGGTTCCAGGCGGAGGAGGTGGCCAGTCTCAGGACGTGGCTGGAACGAGGCGGCACCGTCGTCTACGCCGATGATGCGCTGGACCGGCGCCTCGCCGTCGCCTTCGACCTCCGAACCACCTCCTTTCCAGTCCCGTCGGACGGCTACCCGGCCACGCCTGCCCTGGTCGGGGTGAAGCACATAACGACCGGGGCATACGGCCGCCAGTACCTTGCGAACCCCGGCCAGGCGGTGCTCCTCCGGGCCGGCTCAGGCAGTGCCGCGGTGATCGAGGAAAAGGTGGGCAGCGGCCGGTTGATCGCGGTCGCCAGCCCTCAGGTCCTTGCGAATGGCTGGCTGGAGCGCGCCGACAATGCGATCTTCGCAGCGGACCTGCTCTCAATCACACCCGGGCCGGTGATTTTCGATGAGTTCCACCACGGCACCGGTGCCGGTCTAGGGAGGCGCGGCGACTGGACCCGCGGCCCACTGGGCATCGGACTGTTCTGGGGAGCCTTGGCCATCTTCCTGGCGCTGCTGGTGCGCGGGCGGTCCTTCGGCCCCCGGCTGCGGCTGAACGAGGGTGGCCCGCGCTCAACCGCCGAATACACCTCTGCGGTCGGCCACCTCCTCCGTCTCGCCGGGGGTCGATCCCTTGCCCTGCAGGTTCTCGCCGAGACGGCCCGGCGCCGGATCTCGCAGCGTATCGGGGTGGGCGCCGACCTGCCGTTGCCGCGCTTGGAGGAGATTCTCGCCCGACGCTCACCAGCGCTCGGGCGGGAATTCGCCGACGCAACCCGGGCCGCCCAGATTGGTTCACGGTCAGAGCTTGCCCTGCTGGTCGCTGCGCGAAAACTCCACGACCTCGCCTACCCTCAAACGTCCGTCACACCCAAGGAGAACCAGTGAAGTCAGCCGAGTTCGGAGAGCAACTGCGTGGCGAAGTCGCCAAGGCCATCGTCGGTCAGGACGAGGCCCTTCGGCTGTGCACGCTGGCCCTGGTGGTGG
Source organism: uncultured bacterium (assembly GCA_964194225.1). Classification (GTDB taxonomy): domain Bacteria; phylum Chloroflexota; class Dormibacteria; order Dormibacterales; family Dormibacteraceae; genus CAXMLP01. Next base: position 3,347 of record CAXMLP010000493.1, read on the forward strand.
GTGGCCACGTCCTCCTCGAAGGCGTGCCGGGCGTTGCCAAAACGTTGCTGGCCAAGAGCCTGGCACGGGCCCTCGACCTCCAATTCTCGCGGATTCAATTCACCCCGGACCTGCTCCCCTCCGACATCATCGGGACAGCCATCTACGATCTCCAGACGCGCGAATTCCGCGTCCGCCGCGGCCCGGTGTTCACCAACGTCCTGCTGGCCGACGAGATCAACCGCGCCCCGGCCAAGGTGCAGTCCGCCCTCCTCGAGGCCATGGAGGAGCGCGGCGTGACCATGGAGGGAAAGCAGGAGGAACTCCCCGATCCCTTCCTGGTCCTGGCGACCCAGAACCCGATCGAATACGAGGGCACCTATCCCCTCCCCGAAGCCCAGCAGGACCGCTTCCTTTTCAAGATTGTGCTCGGTTACCCGAGCGCCGACGAGGAGCTCGAGATCCTCCGCAGATGGGACGCGGGGCCGCTCGCCAACGATCGCACCCACCCCGTTGTGCGGGCGGTCTTGGACGGACCCGCCCTTCGCTCCTGCCGCGACGAGGCGATGCTTGTCACGTTCTCGGACGAGCTCAAGCGGTACCTCGTCGAGCTTGCCGCCGCGACGCGCGTCGCCCCCGAGCTGACGCTCGGTGCAAGTCCGCGCGCCCAGGTTCTATTGATGCTGGCTGCCAAGGCGGCCGCCGCCCTCGACGGCCGCGACTTCGCGACTCCCGACGATGTCAAAGGCGTGGTCCGGCCCGTCTTCCGGCACCGATTGCTGCTGCGGCCCGAAGCCGAGGTTGCCGGGCACACCGCCGACACCATCATCGACGGGATCCTCGCCTCGGTCACCCCCCCGCGCTAGTGGTCGGTGCCTTGAGTCAGGTGCGCGGCCTGGTCCCGCAGCCCCGCCTGGTGGTTGCGCTGGGCCTGGGAGCGAGCCTCATCGCGCTGGCGCAGCTGACCCCGCTGCTCTGGCTGGTTGCCGCCGCCTACCACGGCATCCTTGTGGTGCTTGTCATCCTCGACGCCGGCCACCTCCCGGCCAGCGGCTGGGAAGTCGAGCGGGATCTTCCCAATCCCCTTTCCCTGGGCGCCCGCCAGGAGATCCTGATCGGCGTCCGGAATCCCCGGGCGGCCAACCTCGAGGCAACCATCGCCGATCATGCCCCCGCCGAGCTGGGCGCCGCTCCACGCGAGGTGAAAGGCCGGCTGGATGAGCACGGCGAGTGGATCGCCGCCTATCGGACCCTGGCGCAGCGGCGCGGCGCCTACAGCTTCGGATCACTTGAGCTGCGCGTCGAGCGGCCGGGCGGTTGGTGGCTGCGCCAGCTGCGATTCACCATTCCAGCGCAGGCCGCCGTCTACCCGAGTGTTGTCGCCATCCGCCAGTACCAGTTGACAATGCGGCGGGGCATGCCGCACCGGCCTGGACAGCGGCGCTCTCGCCCGCCGGGCGCGGCAACCTCCTTCGCGGGTCTGCGCGACTACCAGCCGGGTGACGACCCTCGCCGTATCAACTGGAAGGCGACCGCCCGCCGTGATCATCCGGTATCGGTGGAGCTGGAGGCCGAACGCGGGCAGCAGGTGATGATCCTGCTCGACTGCGGTCGCCTGATGACCGCGCCGGCGGGGGCGTTGAGCAAGCTGGACCACGCCGTCAACGCCGCCCTTCTTCTCGGCTGGCTCGCCCAACAGCAGGGGGACCGAGTTGGGATCATGGCCTTCACCGACGACGTTGATGCCTACCTCGCTCCGCGACGTGGACCCCTGCAGCTGAACCGGCTGAGCGGGCTGCTCTACGGCGTCACCGCTCAGTTCGTCGAGCCCGACTACGGCCAGGCCTTTGCGCAGCTCGCCCGACGCGTCACGCGCCGCTCTCTGGTGGTGGTGCTCACCGATGTGCTGGACCCGGCGGCGTCGCGAGACCTCGTCAGCAACGCGCTGTGGCTCTCTGGCAGACACCTGGTGCTGGTCGTGGCGATGCAGGATCCAGTGCTCGCCGCTGCCGTGGCGGCTCCCCTCGACAGGTCCGTACGAGCTTACGAATGGGCAGCCGCCGAGGAGTTGCTGGCGGCTCGCCGGCAGAGCTTCGACAACCTCCGCCGGGGCGGCGTCCTCGGCCTCGATGTCCCCGCCGACGCACTCAGCCCCTCGCTGGTCGAGCGCTACCTCGAGTTGAAGGAGCGGGCTCTGCTGTAGCCGGGGCCGGGCTGCCCCGTCCGACCAGCAGCAGGTGCCCGTAGAGCAGCACACCGCTGCCCAGGCCGACAGCAGCCTTGACCGCCGATGGCGCATCGGAGGGGCTGAGGTTGCCCTCGATGATGCCCGCGACGACGAGCAGCGGGCCAAGGCCGGCGAGCAGCCGGAAGGCGCTCTGGCCGGCGCGCCGAAGGGCGTCCGCCCGCCGGTAGGCCCCCGGGGCGATCACAGCCCAGCCGAGCATCAGGCCGGCCGCGCCGGCGGCCACGACCACGGACAGCTCGAGCACTCCGTGGGCGACCACGAAATCGGCGAGCAGGCCCGGGACTCCATAGACGGTCACAAGGCCGAAGATGCCGCCCAGGCTCACACCGTTGTTGACGAGCACCAGAACCGTCGGCAGACCGGCCGCGATACCCAGCGAGAAGGCGAGGATCGCGACGTTGATGTTGTTGGTCATGATCAGCCCGGCGGCGGCCGGCCGCACCTCGGCGGGGATGTGCGTCCAGGTGCGCTGCTGCTGAACCTGTTTCAGGACCTCGGGCCCCGCGATCGAATAGCCCAGAGTGGGGTCGGCGAGGACGGCCACAAAGGCGATCAGCGCCGGCCCGAAGAGCAGCCCCGCCGAGGCGATCAGAAATGGCCAAGCCGTCCGGTAGGTGCGGGGCAATTCCCTCAGATAGAAGTCAGCGACGCGCTTGCCGACATCCCCATTCCGGCGGTAGACCACCGAGTGGGCCACTGCCACGAGCCGGTTGAGATAGCCGGTCACCGGCTCCGAAGGCCAGTCTCGCCGCGCCCGGGCCAGGTCCGCCGCGGCCTGCCTGTAAAGGCTCGCAAGCGTCATGACTTCACCCGGCGCGAGTCCGCCAAGGCGGCCACGCCGGCCCCTTCTCAACAATCCTTCGAGGCGCGCCCAGTCATCGTGGCGCCGGCTGACGAACTCTTCCACCTTCACCGCGCTACAAGGTAGACTGCCGTCCGCCTTGGCGGCTCAGACTTTCGAAGGCGACACGACCGATGACCTGGTCATCGCCACGCCGGAACTGGTGACCTTCGAGTACCGGCTGGCCGGCGCGGGGAGCCGGTTCCTGGCTCAGCTGATCGATTTTCCAGTGCAGCTTGGGCTGCTCCTGCTCGCCTTTCTAGGAGCGCTGGGGATCCTGAGGCTGAGCGGTGATAGCAACCTCGCCCTGATCGCCGGCCTCGGGCTCGGCTTCCTGGCGGTCTGGGGCTACTTTCCCGTCAGCGAGGCACTATGGTCGGGAAAGACACTCGGCAAGCACGTCTTCGGGCTGCGGGTGGTCGGGGATCAGGGCGAACCGATCACGGTCAGCCAGGCGCTGATTCGCAACCTAATCCGGGTCGTCGATTTCCTCCCCCTTGTCTACGGTGTCGGGATCATCGCGCTGTTCGCCAATGGCCACGGCAAACGGTTGGGGGACCTGGCTGCCGGCACCGTGGTGGTTCGGGAGAGGGCAACGGTCAACTTGAGCCAGCTCCGCTCAACCGCAGCGCTGGCCGAGACGGGCCAAGTCGCGCCGCTCTCACCTGCCGACGCTGCGCTTGTGAGAGGGCTGACGCCGGACCTGCGCCGGCTCCTGGCGGCCTACGGGGCGCGCCGCGGCTATCTCGACCCGTGGTGGCGGCAGGTGCTGGCGAGCCGCCTGGCGCCGGTTCTGCTGAGATTGCAGCCGGAGCTGACCACCGCCCAGGGCCCGCTCGCCGCGCTCGACAGGTTGGCCGACCTGATCGCGCTGGACAAGCGGTAGGACGCGGTCCCCCGCCGCCCCACTTACGATTGCAGGATGTGCCGCAGCATCAAGACCTTGAGAAGACCCGGCGACCCGGCCACCGAGGAGGAGATCCGGGCCGCCGCCCTCCAATTCGTTCGCAAGGTGAGCGGTTACCGCGAACCCTCTCGCACCAACCATGACGCCTTCACCCTGGCCGTCGACGAGATCGCGACCAGCTCCGCCAACCTGCTCAGCTCGATATCGCGGCGGGCCTGAAGCTTGCTCGCACTGGTCGCGGCCCCGGGACGGCCTGAGAACGTCGAACTGCGCGAGGTGGATGACCCGTCACCGCAATCCGCTGAGCTGGTGATGGAGGTGAGATCGATCTCCCTCAACCGCGGCGAGGTCAACCGCCTGGCGACGGCAGCCGACGGCTGGCGGCCGGGCTGGGATGTGGCGGGAACAGTTGTCCGGCCGGCTGCGGATGGCAGCAGCCCAGCGCTGGGGGCCCGGGTGCTCGGGCTCTCCAACTTCGGCGGCTGGTGCGAGCACCTTGCGATCCCCACCTCACAGGTGGCACTCATCCCTGACACGGTGAGTTTTCAGCTCGCGGCAACCCTGCCGGTGGCCGGCTTGACCGCCCTCCGGCTGCTCCGTCGCGGCGGCCTGCTTCTCGGTCGCCGCGTCCTGATCACAGGCGCCTCAGGCGGTGTCGGCCGGCTTGCGGTGCAGCTGGCCGGCCGCAGCGGCGCCACGGTGACCGGCGTCGTCGGATCGCCGGAGCGGCAGGCGGGCCTGCGCGAACTCGGCGCGCACGAAACGGTGGTCGGGATCGAGAACGTCCAGGGAACTTTCGACCTCGTGCTGGAGGCCGCCGGCGGCTCGTCGCTGGCCGCTGCCCTGAAGCTGGTCGCCGACGGCGGTACCGCAGTCGTCTATGGCAATTCCTCGCGCGAGGCGACCACCTTCATGGTCCAGGATTTCTACTTCAGGGGCGCCAGCCTGAGTGGGTTCTTCCTCTTCGGCGACATCGCCCGCGAACCTGTCGGCCGTGACCTGGACCACCTGCTGAACCTTGTCGCAGAAGGCCGCCTGGACCCGCAACTTTCCCTCGTAACTGATTGGCACGCGGCTGCCGAAGCGCTGCGGGAGCTGCGGGAGCGGCGAGTGCCCGGCAAGGCGGTCCTCAATCTCCAGCCGGTCAATTAGAACCTCCCCACCCCGAAGAAGAGCCCGGCCGGATGATTCAGGCCCGGCTGCCGGACCCGATCAAAAACGCCACGGGGACCTCGTAACCGGCCACTGACTGGTGGGCGCTGATCTGACGATAGAAGGCGCGCCGGATTCGGTCCTGCACCTCGACCGGATGACCCCTGACTGTCGCCGCAGTGCGAACACTGCCCTGCGTCCAGGCATCCCGGAGGTCATCAGCCAAACCGACTGAATGGGTGAAGGCAACCTGCTCGACCTCGACGTTGCGCAGCCCCGACCCGCGGAGGAGCGCGCTGAGTTCGGCGCTATCGGAGTAGCGGAAGGTTGGCGGGCCGGCAGGGATATTCCCGGGCGGCGGCACCCCGACCTCGGCCACCGCGTCGGCAACAACACCGACCAGGCGGGATCGCGTCGGCTGGTCCCACATGCTCAGAGCCAGCCAACCGGTCGGTTTGAGAACCCTGACCATCTCGGCGAGCGCCGCCGGGGGATCGGGCAGGTGCGGCAGAAGCAGGTTGCCGACGACGGCGTCGAACTCGGAGTCGGCAAACGCCAGGTGTTCGGCATCGGCGGTACGAAAATCGATGCCGGGGTGGCCCTCCCGGGCGAGTTCGACCATCGACTGGGCGAGGTCGGTCCCAACCACCTCGGCGCCGAGAACGGCTGCCGCCGCCGCCAGGTTGCCGGCGCCGCAGCCGACGTCGAGGACACGCCGGCCCGGGCCGACGCGGGCGGCCGCCAGCAGCCGGGGCAGGTTGTGATCCGACACCGCCGTGAAGAAGGCGTCATATCGCCTTCCCCCCTCCTCCCAGCCGGCGCGTTCGAATTCGGTGAAGGTCGGTGCGCCCACCCCGCAAATGTTGCACAACTGTCAGCACTGCAGCGCTCGCGCAAGGCGAGCAGTTCCGCGCGGGCGAGAAGACAGCTCCGAAATGCCTGAGTCAAGTCTCTTCCCTCCCTAACCAAGTTCGTCTCGCTATGGGCACCCCAAAGTTCCATAATCGAGGTCCGTGTGGTATTCGAGGACAGCATTACGCTGTTTGGTGAGGCCCTGCCGCATGTTGGAGAAGCCCGCCGTTCTCTCGTTCCGATCGTCCGCGTCAATCGATGCGATCACCTGCCGGGCTCCCTGCCTTGCAACCATCAGCCCTTCGTGAAAGCGGCGATGCACCCCGCCAAAGCAGGGCGGCACCGCCACTGAGAGCAGCTTTGTCTCGAACGGGCTGACGGTGTCGGCGAAGGCCTGCAGTCTCGGCCGGCAGTCAGCGCCCATCCGCGTGATAGATGCGCAGTCCGATATCACCGACGTCTGAGCCTCCGCAACAGCAGCGTAGGCCTCGTCGATGGCCTGCTGGTAGGCAAGCACGAGCGCGTGCGCGTGCTCGGGGCTGGCCGGTGGCGGGGTAACGGGTGGCTCGGTCGGTATCACCGGCAGTGAGGTGGGCGCCAGCGGCACCGAAGGACTTGAGGCGGGCACCACCGATGCTGTTGGGACAGGGCGAAGCAGTCCCAGGAATAACAGGACCGCGACGAAGGCCACGGCCAGAACGGCGGCGATGGCCCACCCTGGCCGGCGAGCGGGGTCCGCTCGCTTCGACAGAACCGAGGTGGCCAGGCCCGGATGGGGGTGCGGGGCCTCCAGGTCAAGCGCGGCCTTCAGGCGACCCAGCTCCGAATTCCTCATGGAACGGGTACCTCCTCCAGGTTCAGTTGGGGTCGCAATCTGGCCAGCGCCCGATAGAGGCGCGACTTGGCGCCGGCCGGCCGCATTCCCATCGCCGTTGCGACCTCGTCGATGGGGAGGTCCAGCCCGTAGAACATGAACAGCACGGCACGGTCTTCGGGGCTGAGGCGGCGCAGGGCGCGCCGGAGGTCTTCGCTCTGCGCCAGCTCCTCTTCCGGCCTCTGCTCGTCCGTGTTCCGGAGGTTGTCGGTCCGGAGGACCGAAAACCAGCGCGTCCTCCTCATGCTCCGACACTGGTTGGCCACAATCGCCAGGAACCAGGGCCGCACCGAGGTGACCCCGGCGCGGACCTGCCCAATTCGTTTCCAGGCTCTGAGGCTCGCCTCCTGGACCGCGTCCTCCGCCTCGTAGGAGTCCCGCAGCATCGTCACGGCCAGGCGGTAGCCGGGGACGGTCAAAGGCGCGAGAAGCGCCTCAAAGGCGCCCCTGTCGCCCGCCCTGGCGCGCTCAACCAGGTCGCCGTGCTGAATCAGCCGGACCTCATCGATCATCATCTGCGACTAAAAGAAGGACGCTTCCGGACCCTCAAATCGTTTCGCGGAGATTAGGCTGGCTCGGCGTGGCGCTTCATATTGTCCGGCTGCAACGCGGCGGTCCATGGGATTGGTCGCGCGGCCTGCGCGATCAGGCGGGTTTCCGCGAGCATGCCAGCTTCCTTGACGGCCTCGTCAGCGCTGGCATCCTCCTTCTCGGCGGTCCGCTGGAAGGCGACCGAGAGGTGGTCCTGGTTATCGACGCCGAGTCGGCGGCGGAGGTCCGCCAGGCGCTGTCGTTGGATCCATGGGCGAAGAACCTGATGCTTCAGGTGGTGAGCGTCGAACGGTGGACCATCCTGCTCGATGGTGTAGGCCTCGGGAAGCCCCGGTCTTAGTCGACGGGACGGCCGACGAGAGGTCGATGGCGCGGTGCGGACACAAAGGAAGGTAAGGCTGTTGGCGACCCGCTCCAGCCGGGCCCCATTCGTCCGCCACGTCGGCCGGCTTGCGGTGCAGCTCGCCGGGTGCGGATTCCGACGCATTCCGATCAGCTGTTCCGATCGAATCCGATCACCGATTCCGATGAATCCGATCACCCTGGTCCGGGAGGCAACATGTAGCGCCGGCGTGAGGTAGCGCGGGCCCGGCAAGCTCCGACGAACGTCCATCACACGTTCAAGGAGCGTTGCCTATGGCCCGTCCCCGAATCGTCATGCGCAAGATCCGAGACGTCATACGTTTCAGCTACGGCGAGCAGTTGAGCCGCCGGCAAGTCAGTCGGGTGACCGGCGTTCCGTACACCACGATCGCCGAATACCTGGAGCGGGCGGCGGCCGCTGGTCTGACGGCATGGCCGCTGCCGCCGGAGATCGACGACCAGGAGCTGGAACGGCGACTGTTCGTGTCGGCGGCGCCGCCCGCGATCACCCGGCCGCTGCCGGACTGGTCGCAGGTCAAGAACGAGCTGCGACGCAAGGCGTCACCTTGCAGCTGCTGCACCTGGAGTACCTGGAACAGCACCCGAGCGGCGACCAGTACAGCCAGTTCTGCCGGCGCTACTACCCGTGGTCGCGCCACCTCGACGTGGTCCTGCGCCAGGACCATACGGCCGGCAAGAAGATGTTCGTCGACTTCCCCGGCCAGACCGTCCCCGTATACGAACCGGAGGCCGAGGCCGTGGTCATGCAGGCCCAGGTCTTCGTCAGCGTGCTCGGCGCCAGCAACCTGGTCTACGCCGAGGCTCTGCCATCGCAACAGCTGGCGCCCTGGGTCAACGCCCACGCGCATGCCTTCTCGTTCTATGGCGGCTGTGTGGAGATCGTGGTGCCGGACAACCTACCTGCAGGCGTGACCAAGGCCCACCGCTACGAACCCATCGTCAACGAGTCCTACCTCGACATGGCCTCCCACTTCGGAGTGGCCGTGGTGCCGGCCAGGCCATACAAACCTCGCGACAAGGCCAAGGGCGAATTGGCCGTGCTCTTGGTCGAGAGGTGGATTTTGGCCCGGCTGCGCAACCGGCGCTTCTACTCCCTGGGCGAGCTCAACCTCGAGGTCCGCAAGCTCCTCGACGTGGTCAACAACAAGCCCTTCAAGAAGATGCCGGGCTCCCGCCGGAGCCTGTTCGAGGAGATCGAAAGGCCGGCATTGCGGCGGCTGCCGACGCGACCCTACGAGTTCGCCACCTTCCTCCGCGGCCGCAAAGTCCACATCGACTACCACGTCGAGGTCGACTACCACTACTACTCGGTCCCCTATCAGCACACCGGCGAACGCGTCGACCTCCGCCTCACCGCCTCGGTGGTGGAGATCTTCCTGCGCGGCAAGCGCGTCGCCAGCCACCTGCGCAGCTACCAGCGCGGCCGGCACACCACCGACCCCACCCACCGGCCGGAGTCCCACCGCCGCCATCTCGACTGGCCGCCGGAACGAATCGTCAGCTGGGCCGAGAAGACCGGACCTGAGACCGCCGCCCTGGTCAAGGGTGTGATGGAGTCGCGGCCCCACCCCGAGCATGGCTACCGCACCTGCCTCGGGATCATGCGCCTGGGCAAGCGCTACGGAAGCACGCGCCTGGAGGCCGCCTGCCGGCGTGCCCTGACCGTGCGCGCGCTGAGCTATCGCAGCCTCGAATCGATCTGAAAAACGGCCTCGACCACAAGCCCCTGCCCGAGCCCGTCACCCGACCCGCCGACCGCCGCCAGCACGAGAACCTACGCGGCCCCGACTACTACCAGTAAGGAGAAGAAGACGCATGCTGACCTCGCCCACCCTCGACAAGCTCCGGGATCTCAACCTCCTCGGCATGAGCCGCGGCTACCAGGAACAGATGGAGCGCGCCGACTACCAGGCGCTCCCCTTCGATGACCGCCTCGGCCTGCTCGTCGACATCGAGATGCAGGAGCGCGAGAACCGCCGCCTCCACCGCTACCTCAAGGCCGCCCGCCTGCGCGACCAGGCCTGCGTCGAGGACCTCGACTTCCACGCTCCCCGCGGTCTCAACCGCGCCCTCGTCCTGGAACTGGCGGAGTCGCGTTGGGTCGACGCCCACCAGGCCGTGCTCATCATCGGCGCCACCGGCCTCGGTAAAACCTACGTGGCCTGCGCGCTCGCCCAGGCCGCCATCCGCAAGGGCCACACCGCCCTCTATCTGCGCTTCCCACGCATGGTCGATGAGCTCGCCGTTGCCCGCGTCGACGGACGCCTGCCACGCCTGCTCGCCGCCTGGGCGCGGCTCGATGTCCTGGTCCTCGATGATTTCGCGATGCAGGCGCTCTCAAGCCAGCAGTCGGCCGATCTTCTCGAGGTCATCGAGGACCGCTCGCAGCGCCGCTCGACCATCGTCACCAGTCAGATGCCGGTCAAGCAATGGCACGAAGCCCTCGGCGACGCCACCATCGCCGACGCCATCCTGGACAGACTCATCCACAACGCCCACCGGATCGAACTCCGCGGCCATGAGTCCCTGCGAGGCTCCAGGACGACCGGCCTCGGGACGCCCGAAGAGCCCGCCGATGCGTCCAAAGGGGCCAAATCACGCCCCAGCCGGGGCGGCCACCCAAAAGCGAGCCGCTAGGACGCCTCAGCGGCTCGCCTCCCGGGTCGATTGCTCCTGTGGGCCACTCTCACGCCAGATTGCCGCGCCGCGTCATGATAGACGGCCGCAGCGGGCATCTATGATGGTCGCTATAGGCAGCCGCTGCTCGGGCTTTTACACCACTGCCCGGACGCCACCGCGCGCTCGACCCTCTGTGTCTTCGGCTTTCGGCCATCCGCCCGATAGCTGGCTTTGTATCAAAACTGTGGAGCCAGCGAGAGGAAGCCGGCGAGAGGGATCGAACCTCCAACCTGCTGTTTACAAAACAGCTGCTCTGCCAATTGAGCTACGTCGGCCAGCCTGGCACCAGAGCCGCCCCACGCCATGGCAGAGTATAGGGAGGCCCGCCGAGGGTGTCAAGAAATCCCCCGCCCATCATGGATCCGGTTGCGAAACGAAGATCATCGGGACGACACGCTCACTCGAACGTTCCATTTTTCCATCCCTCTCCTTAAGAAGTATCGTCTCTAATGGCAAGACGACCGAACGAAGGTATCCCCTCAACAAAGAGGGGAGG
>CAXMLP010000494.1:0-1571 GCA_964194225.1 uncultured bacterium
AGAGACAGGTGTAGCACATCGCCGCCGCCGATCTCTCCTTGAGGCTCGGCCAGGCATAGGCGTCCGACTCGCCCGCGAGAAGCGTCTCGTAGTCGAGCAATTCCCCGAGCTGATGCTCAGGCAGGGGCTGCCCGTTTCCGATCACAACCACGTGGCGGACGGTGGGCAGCTTGCCGGCCAGCTTATTGAGGATCGGAATCAGGGTCTGGTCCACGAAGATGACCTTGTCCTCGGCGTCCCTGATCACGAATTCCAGGTCGTTCGGAAAGAGGCGCAGGTTGAGCGTATGGAGGACGGCACCCATGCAGGGGATCGCGTAATAGAGCTCCAGGTGCCGATGGTTGTTCCAGCAGAGGGTCGCCACGCGATCCCCTTCTTTGATACCCAGGCGCGCGATCGCCCCGGCGAGCCGGTTGATCCGCGGCAGCATCTGCGCGTAGGTGGTGCGGTGGACCCCCGACTCGGCCTTGGTCACAATCTCCTTACGCGGGAACAGCCGCTGGAGCCGCCACAGGGCATGCTGAATCGTCAGCTCGTAGTCCTGCATCAAACCTTCCACGCCAACACCTCCGTCCACATTCTCACTCAGGACCGCGGCATCTTGAGAAACCTTAATCGATTTGCTGGCGAGGCCTCGGCACCGTGCTCGAAGGTGACGCCTCCCCGATGCCGAAAATGGGCCTGGCTGACCTCCACCTCCACACTGACTTCAGCGATGGCTGGCCGACCCCGGCACAGGTGATTGACCACGTTACTCTGGAAGGCCGCCTCGACGTTATCGCGATCACGGACCACGACACCATAGAGGGCGCCCTGCGTGGCGCCGACCACGCGGCCCGGACCGATGGCGTGGCGGTGGTCATCGGCGAGGAGGTGTCGAGCCGGCACGGGCACATCCTCGGCCTCTTCCTCGAGAAACGGGTCCGCCCCGGGCTGAGCGCCGCCGCCACCATCGCCGAGATCCACAATCAGGGCGGCCTGGCGATCGCGGCGCATCCCTTCTGGCGGACCGTCCGGATGGCGCAGCGGCTCCGGGGCACTGTCCACGGGGTTGGCTGGCAGGCGGCGGAGCTGGACTTCGACGCCGTTGAGGTCGACAATTCGACCCCGGGTCTCGGCTTCGCCAACATCCTGGCCACGCGCCTGGCGGCGGCCGCCGGGAAGACTGCTGTCGGCGGCTCGGATGCCCACATCCTGGAGGCCATCGGCAAGTCAGCCACGAGCTTTCGGGGCACCTCGCCCCGAGCTCTCCGCAAGGCGATCCTGGCCGGAACCGCCCGCCCTGTCCATTCGCGCTACGAGGTCGCCGTGCTGCTCCGCTACCTCGCCTGGGGTCTCAACCACGAGCGGGGCGCCAGCCTCGAGGCTTGACGGGCCGACGGTCACAAGAGCCTGGGTGGCCGCTTCCTATAATCGGAATCGCGCCCGCTTAGCTCAACGGATAGAGCGCATGGCTTCGGACCATGAGGTTAGGGGTTCGAATCCCTTAGCGGGTATGTGCCCAACCGAGTAAGTTAGGCACTTCAGCCGGGCGGCTGGCGGAATTTGGCAGACGCGCACGTTTGAGGGGC
>CAXMLP010000495.1:0-1525 GCA_964194225.1 uncultured bacterium
ACCTCATTCAGCCGTTACAGTCCACTAGATGGCTGAATTCTCGTTCGATGTCGTGTCTGAGTTCGACTCCGCTGAGCTGACGAACACGATCGACCAGGCCCGGCGCGAGGTCAACACCCGCTTCGACTTCAAGGACACCGCCACGACCTACGAGCACAAGGGTGACACCATCACCGTCGAGTCGGCCAGCGAGGACCGTGCCCGGGCGGCCTACCAGGTGCTGGTCGAGAAGGCGGCCCGCCGCAACCTCTCGCCGAAGCTCTTCAAGCCCGGCGACGCGAAGGCCATCGGAAAGAACCGCGGCCAGATCGAGGTGAAGCTCAACGCGGGCATCACCGACGAATTGGCGAAGGATCTCCAAAAGCGCGCTCGGGCGGCCAATCCCAAGATCCAGGTCCGGATCCAGGGCGACCAGCTGCGAGTCACCAGCAAGGAGAAGGACGCGCTCCAGGCGGTGATCGCTGCGCTCCGCGACGCCGACGACATCCCCGTTCCAATCCAGTTCACCAACTACCGCTAGCGAGGTCACCGCCGTGGTGGTGATACCCGCCATAGACGTGCGCGGCGGACGCGCCGTGCGCCTGGTCGAGGGCGATTTCCAGCGCGAGACCGTCTATGGCGACGACCCGGTCGCGGTCGCACTCACCCATGCCGGCGCGGGCGCGCGCCGGCTCCACGTCGTGGACCTCGACGCGGCGGCCGGCCGGGGTGACAACCGCTCCCTCATCCGCCGCCTGGTGAGCGAGAGCGGGATGGAGGTCCAGGTGGCGGGTGGCGTACGCTCGCTCGGCGACGCCGCGGAGTGGCTCTCTGCCGGTGCCTGCGCGGTGGTCGTCGGAACAGTCGCGGTGCGCGATCCCAAGCTATTTCAGAGCATCGCCACCGCTCATCCCGGCCAGGTGCTGGCGGCGCTCGACATGCGCGGCGGGCACCCGGCTGTCACCGGCTGGACCGACACCGAGCCGGTCAGAGCGGATCGGCTGGTGGGAGCGTGGAGTGCTCTCGACCTGGCGGGCATCATCGTCACGGCGATCGACCGGGACGGGACCCTGGCCGGTCCCGACCTGGTGCTTCTCCGCCAGGTCAGAACCTGGACCCGGCTTCCCCTGACCTATTCGGGTGGGATCGGCAATCTGACCGACGTCACTGCCGTCGCTGTGGCTGGCGCGCAGGCGGTGATCGTGGGAAAGTCAATCTATGAGGGCACCCTTGACCTGGCCGCGGCTGTCCGGGCTGTCTGACGGGCTGAGGCTGGCAGCCCTTTTGGGAGCGGCAGCCGTGCTGCTCGCCGCCTGCGGGTCAAGCCCGCCCGGTGCCGCCGGAGACGGCCGCGCGGTTCCGGATGACAATGGGGTCCACCAGCAGATCGCGGCCGGGCGCGGGGGGGCTGAGGTCACCTTCGATGGAACCGTCCTCGCCGAGCCGGTGCAGGTCGGCAGCCACGAACACGTGAGCGTGAGGACCCCCGCCGGCGACATCGTCGAGGTGGACCACAACACCTCCCTGGCCAGCGCGGTCCCGGCCC
>CAXMLP010000496.1:0-10978 GCA_964194225.1 uncultured bacterium
CCGCCTCGATCTCGGTCGCCATGTCGGCCAGCTTGAAGGCGATCGCCTGGTTCTCGATGATCGGCCGGCCGAACTGCTGACGCTCCTTCGCGTAGTCCCGCGCAAATTCGAAGGCGGCTCGCGCGATGCCGAGCGCCTGGGCTCCGACCACCGGCCGGGTCGTCTCGAAGGTCTTGAGGGCCACCGAGGTCCGCGAGCGTTCGCCGCTGCGCGCCTTGGCCAGCTTGGCCTCGAGTCGCTCATTGCCGCCGAGGAGGCAGTCGGCGGGCACCACCACGTCGTCGAACACCACCTCGGCGGTGTGTGACGCGCGGATGCCCATCTTCTTCTCCTTCTTTCCCTGGGAGAGGCCCTTGGTGCCCGGTGGAACCACAAAGGAGGCCTGGCCGCGGGTGCCCAGCTCTGGATCGATCGCGGCGACCACCACGTGCACATCGGCGATCCCACCATTGGTGATGAAGACCTTCTGGCCCGAGATGTGCCAGTCGCCGTTACTGCGGACAGCTCGCGTCTTCATCGACGAGACGTCCGATCCGGCGCCCGCCTCGGTGACGCAGAAGGCCCCCAGCGCGGGATTGTCCGCCGAGCCATAGCAGGCCGGGATCCAGGTTGCGATCTGCTCCGGGGTGCCCTGGCCGAAGATTGCCGCCACCGGGAGCTGGGTGCCGGTGATGGCCAGTGCGATGCCGGCACAGCCCCAGGTCAACTCCTCCGCCACCAGGGCTGGCAGCAGGCCGGTCTCATCGGCATATGTCTGCTGGATGAAGTCGACCGAATAGAGCCCCACCTTGGCTGCCTTTTTGACGACATCCCAGGGAAACTCCTCCGATTCGTCGTATTGGTGAGCAACTGGCCGGATCTCGCGGACTGCGAAGTCGTGGACCCAGTCGCGGATCTCTTTCTGCTCGTCCGTCAGTTCAAACGACAGCATGGATGTCTCCTAGGACTGTGAGTAGTACGTGTACGTACTGGTACGCAAACCCCAAGCTACGCCTGTCGGACCTGTTTCGTCAACCCCACCGGCGCCGGAATCCCCAGCCAGCGCCGGAGGTGACGGGCAACCGCGTCAGGGGGATTGCGGCTCTTGGTGAGCCATTCCAGGACGTTGAGGCGGCGTGCCCGCTCCCGCTGGGTTCTCCCCACCTCCGCATTCGAGAGGATCGCGACCGGCAGCTCCTTCAGCCCCGCGTCGGCTCGAATCGCCTCGAGAACCTCAAGGCCGTCCATGCCGGGGACCATCACGTCGAGGAGGACCAAGTCGCAGCGCTGAGCTCGGGCCAGGTCCAGCGCCTGCGGTCCGCGGGCGGCGATCCGGACCTCGAAGCCGAAGTGCTCGAGGCCGAGCTTGTACATCTCGGCGATCGAGGCGTCGTCCTCCAGGTAGAGGATCACCGCCGGGCGGCGCTGCATGGGACAGCGAACGGTAGGCGGCGCCGGCGGCGTTCCGACTACATCTCGGGACTATTTCCGGCTGGTGCGATCGAGAAGACGAGTCAGTCCGAGAACTGTCCGCAGCGCCGGCACCGGCACCCGGTCGCCGGCCAGCTCCACCACCGCGCCGAGCAGGGCCTCGACCTCCAGCGGCCGGCCCGCCTCGAGATCCTGCAGCATCGAGGTCCGGTGCCCGCCCACCCGGCCGGCCCCGGCCAGGCGCTTCTCGACGCTGACCTCCAGCTCAATGCCGAGCGATTCGGCCACCGTTCGAACCTCCTCCATGAGCTCGCGAACCAGTTCGCGACCGGCATCCGAAGAGACGATCTCCTCAAGAGTCCCGCGGGTCAGTGCACTGACGGGATTGAGAGTCGCGTTGCCGAGCAGCTTGAGCCAGATCTCGCTTCGCAGGCGGGTCGCCAGCGGCGCCTTCATGCCCGCACCGGTGAGCGTCTGGGCGATCCCGAGCAGCCGTTCGCTGCGGCTGCCGTCGAGTTCGCCAAGTGAGAACCGATTGCCCTCGATGTGCTCGATCACTCCCGGCGCGGCGACCGTGCTGGCCACATAGACGATGCAGCCGACGACCTGGGCGCGGGGGATGCTGGCGGCGATCGCTCCCCCCGGGTCCACCGACTCGAGGACGCGGTCGGGGAAATACCACCAGGGGATACCGTTCTGCGCGCTCACCAGCGTCGCGGCCGGCCGGAGAGCCGCGCCCAGGGCGGGTGCGACCGCCGCGATGGCGTGGGCCTTGATCGTCAACCAGACGACATCGGCACCCGCGATCACCCCGAGGTCATCCGTGCACTCGGGCCGGGCGGTGAACTCCTCTGCCCCACTGCGGACCACGATTCCCCGGCTCCGCATCGCATCCAGGTGTGGCCCGCGCGCGATCAGCACCACGTCCTCACCGGCCCGCGCCAGGTGGGCGCCGAGGAAGCCACCGGTGGCGCCCGCGCCGACGATCGCTGTCCTCAATTCTCGATCAGGGCGGCGGCCACGCTGCGACGCTGAATCTTGCCCGTCGCCGTCCGCGGGATCTGGTCGACGATGTGGAGTCGCCGGGGGAGCTTGAAGTCGGCCAGCCGTTCGCGGGCGAAGGCAAGCAGCTCCTTTTCGGTGACGGGCTCCTTCAGGACCACGGCCGCCACCACCTCCTCGCCCCAGGTCGGGTGGGGCGAGCCGAACGCGACGGCCTCACTTACCGCGGGGTGCTGCAGTAAAACCTCGTCGATCTCGCGAGGGGCGATCTTCTCGCCACCGCGGTTGATCATCTCCTTGAGGCGCCCGACCAGCGATAGGTAGCCCTCGGCGTCGAGGATGCCCTGATCGCCGGTCCTGAACCAGCCCGCGCTGAAGGACTCCTGGTTGGCCTGCGGATTGTTGACGTAGCCGTCGATCACGTTCGGACCGCGGATCACCACCTCTCCCTCGCGACCCAGCCCGAGGATTTCCCCGGCCGGGTCCATGATCGCGATCTCGACACCGGTCCCCCGGCCCACGCTTCCCGACCGGCGCCGGCCGGGAGGCAGCGGGTTGGAGGCCATCTGATGCGCGGCCTCGGTCATCCCATAAGCCTCAAGGACCGGTGTTCCGAATCGCTGCTCCAGCTGTGTCATGGTCTCCGGGGAGAGGGCCGAGGAGCTCGACCTGATGAATCGCAGTCCCGCCGCGCCGGCTGGCCGCTGGCCGCGGTTGCGCAGCAGGAGCAGCTGGTGAATCGTGGGCACCGCCGAATACCAGGTCGCTCGGTGCTCCTCGGCCAGTGCCCAGAAGGTCATCGGATCGAAGCGTGCCGGCACGACGACGGTGCCCCCGGTCCGCAGCGTCGCCAGCGTCGAAGCCATCAACCCGTGGATGTGGAAGAGCGGCATGACGCAGAGAGCGACATCCGCCGGGCTGAGGCTGTAGGTGGCCGCGATGTTGTCGATCGAGGCGACCAGGTTGCGATGCCGCAGCGGCACCTGCTTGGGCCGGCTGGTGGTCCCGCTGGTGTGCAGTACCAGCGCCACGTCGTCAGCCTGGGGTGCGCTCGCGGTGAGACCGGGATCATGCCCGCCCCCACCGGCCAGCACCAGCTGGCCATGACCATCGAAGTGAGCCTCCACAAGCTGCACCTGGGGCGGCGCTGCCGCCCGCGCCGCCTCGGCACCGCCCGGCGGCACGATCAGAGCCCGGGCCGCGATGTCCTCCAGGTAGAAGCGGAACTCCTCCTCCTTGTAGCCGGGATTGAGGGGAGCTGCCGTGCCGATGGCGGCCGCCGCAAGGAAAAGGACGATCGCCTCCGCCCCGTTTGGAAAGACCATCGCGATGCGGTCCTGACGCTGCAGGCCGAGCTGAGCGAGCCGCTCAGCGGCGAGAGAGACCTGCTCGCGCAGTTGGGCGTAGGTCAACCGGGGTCCACCAGGCACGACGAGCGCGAGATCGGCCGCGGCGCCCGCCTCAAGGATGCCGAGGAGGGTACCCTGCACGACCGTTCAGTCTAGGTCCGGAAGCGGTCCAACCAGAGGCGGTAGGCGGAATACAGGAGGAGCGCGCCGAAGAGCCTCACGAGCAACTCCTTGGGCAGACGGATGGCCGCCAGCGAACCGGCGAGGGCGCCGCAGCACCCGGTGGCTCCCACCCAGAAAGCTGCCCGGCGATCCACGTTGCCGGCCCGGTCGTGGGTGAGCGCCCCGACCAGGGCCGAGGGGATGATTGCGGCCAGCGAGGTGCCCTGGGCCACCTTTTGAGCGAACCCGAAACCGATGACCATCAGGGGGACCAGGAGGATGCCACCTCCGATGCCCATCGTTCCGCTCAGGAGGCCGACCAGGAATCCGCCGCCGACCACGAGCGCGTCACGAAGGAGGGGGTTCAAAACGGTTGAATCCAAACCGCCGCTTGACTCATGGAAACACGAGCTCTTTGACACCGACCACCGCCAGCAGCGCCGCCACTCCGAGCTTGAGGTGACGGTCCGGGATCCGAATCGCCAGCCGCGCCCCCAGGAAGGCACCGAGGACGCTGCCCGTGATCAGCAGAAGGGCGAAGCGGAGGTCAACCAGAGGCTGACCCTCCTGGCGGTAGTAGATGACGACACCGACCAGGGCGATCGGAACGATCGCTAGAAGCGAGGTCCCGTTGGCCCGGTGTTGGGCAAACCCCGCCCAGAGCACCAGGAGGGGGACCATGACAAATCCGCCGCCGACTCCCAGCAGCCCGCTCAGCAGACCGCCGGCGAGGCCGATCGCGGCCAGGCGCCAGGCGGGTGCCGTCGACCGGTCCTAGGATTCGGTGGTGGGCGCGGGTGGTTCCGGCGCGGGTGTCACCGAATGGTGCTTGAAGCTCACCTCGGCGGCGGCTGCCTTGGCATCCTTCTTCGGCTTCTTCTTCTTCTTGTCCTCGCGGCCGCGGTTGTCTCTGCTCTTTGCCATCGCGCAGGCAAGTTTATTCGAGGCTACCTATTCGAGGAAGGCCACCAGCTCGCGCAGAAACGACTCCACGTCGGTCACCAGCCCGATCGATTGCCAGGAACCGCGGTCGGCAAGCTTGGTGACAACGCCCGGGTTCATGTCGACACAGACCGTTCTCACCGAGGCCGGCAGCAGGTTCCCGGTGGCGATCGAGTGGAGCATCGTCGACAGCATCAGGCAGAGCCGGACTCCCGGGATCTCCGCCCGCATCGCCTCCTGGGCGCGAACCATGTCGGTGATCACCTCAGGCAGCGGACCATCGTCGCGGACGCTGCCGGCGAGCACGACTGCGACACCGTGGTCGTGGCAGCTCTTCATCACTCCGGTTCGAATCTCGCCGCTCTCGATGAGGGCCCGGATCGAACCCGCGGCGCGGACCCGGTTGATGGCTCGCATGTGGTGCTCGTGGCCGGCCTCGATCGGCAATCCGCTCTCCAGGTTGACGCCGAGCGACGTGCCCAGGAGGGCCGCCTCGATGTCATGGGTGGCGAGGGCGTTGCCGGCGAAGAGGACCTGTACATAGCCCAGCTCGATCAGCCGCGACAGGTAGCGAGCCGAGCCGGTGTGGATCACGGCCGGTCCCCCGACCACCAGGATTCGCCCTCCCTCGGCGTGGATCTGGCGCATCTCCGCAGCGATCTGTTGAATCAGCACCTTCTTGGGTTTCTCGATCGAGACCTCGCTGGTCATGAAGCCGAAGATCTCGACCTGCCGGGATCGCTCAAGGGGCAGGATCCGGATACCGGCGTGGCCGACCACCACCCGCAGACCGCGCCGGGCCTGGGAAAAGGGCAGGCACCAGGCCCGCTCGGCCTTCTCGTCCACGGCGATCGCGCAGTCCATCTCCTGGCGCTCGACGGTGATCCACCTTCGGTTGGCCAGGAGGACCAGGGTGGTTAGGTTGCTCGACGAATAGAACCTCTCCGGGTAAACGCCGTCCGCGGGTATCTCGGCCAGCTCCGCCGGGTGGTCGTCGGCGGCCGCGGCACCGAGCTCCTTCGCCCGCCTCACAATCCGATCGAGCTTGTCGGCGTCGGCCGCGGCGACCTGCAGCCGGCAGTAGGAGGCGTCCGTCTTGTGCTGGCCGACCCGCAGCTCCTCGACGGTGAAGTTGCCGCCCTCGTCCATGACCATGTCCATCACCTGCGGCAGCATCAGGCTGTCGATGATGTGGCCCTCGAGGATGAGGAGGGCGGTGTGACGGTTCTCGCTCATGCCCCGACCAGTTCGGCAACCACCTTGCGGAGCCTGTCGCGGAGTGCCCGCGCCTCCCCACCGGGATCGGTCGCGTAGAGCACGGACCGGCTGGCGGTGACCAGGCAGGCGGCCGGATCGCCGTTCCAGGCGGCCCGCACCGAGGCCTCGAGGTCGCCGCCCTGGGCCCCGATTCCGGGCAGGAGAAAGGGCAGCGCGCTGGCGGCGCGAAGCTCGGCGAGGGCGGCCGGCGCCGTGGTGCCGGCGACCAGACCCACGTTACCGGCGCCATTCATGCGCTCGGCCAGTGCGGCCACGTGCAGATAGAGAGGTCGGCCGGCCGCCACCAGGTGTTGGAGGTCGGCGGCGCCTGGATTCGAGGTGCGGCAAACAACATAGACGCCGCGATCCGGGTGGTTGGTGAACTCGGCCAGGGAATCCGCGCCGTGGTAGGCGTGGACGGTGATCGCATCCATCCCGAGAACCTGGAAGGCGGCTCTCGCGTAGGCGGCGCTGGAATGGCCGACGTCAGCGCGCTTGGCGTCGAAGAGAAAGGGGATGTCGGCCGGCGCCGACTGTTTGACCTCGAGGAGGGCCTGCCAGCCGGCCGGCCCGTATTGCTCCCAGAAAGCCGAGTTGGGCTTGTACGCGGCCGCGAAATCAGCGGTCCGGCGGATGACGTCGATGCAGAATTCGGCCGCCCGAGCGGCACCCTCGCCGATCCGGTCCGGTTCGGGATCGAGGCCGATGCAGAGCAGCGAGTCCCGGTTCCGAGCGCTGGCTCGCAGGTTGTGGAAATAGGTCCCGCTCACAGTCGACCCGTAGCTTATTTCCCCCGGCGGCCGCGCTGCTCGGCGGCGGGGAGGTTTCAAACCGAGGCCGGACCGGCGGCGAAAGAAACTGCGCCAACTGGGCCGCCCGTGGTTACGATGCCGCGCAAGTGAATGCGCGAGCTTAACGCCACCCCGGCCGTGGTGCTGGGCGTGCTGGGCCTCTTCAGCGGCATCTTCGCTCCCTTCGCCCTGGTGACCGGACTCAATTCCCTGCGCCGCATCCGGGCCTCGCAGGGGATGCTGACCGGCGAGCGCTCGGCCGCCTTCGGGCTCATGGCCGGGCTTCTCGGCACCCTCCTCCTGGTTGGAGGGACCGTCTATTGGTTCGCGGCGAGCGCTTGACAGCGCTCCGCGGGCTGCCCGTCGCGCTGGTCCTCCTCATCCTGTCTCTCTTCAGCTACCCGGGCGCCGAGGTGCTCTCGCTGGTGATCAAGCTCTCGCCGCCGGCCCGGTCGGTCGAAAAGCCTTCGGGCCCGCTGCCCTGGCTGCACGTCGCCCATCAGAAGGGTCATACGCCCTTCATCGCCGACGATCGCGGCCGCCTGGTCCTCCTGCATGGCGCGATCCCGGGGGGCCTGATCGACTTCTGGTCGGGTACCGACCAGTCCAAGCTCAGCCCTCCCCCCTACTACCCGGTCGACAGTTCAGCCTATGAGAATCGCTGTCCGGCCAATTCCGCCACCATACGGGTACCGCCGCTGTGCCAGAACGATCTGGTTGAAATGGCCGGGCTGGGGTTCAATTCAGTCCGGCTGCCGCTCTCCTGGAGCCTCCTCGAGCCACGCCGGGGCGAATTCAGCAGCGCCTACGTGGAGCGCGTCGCGCAGGTCGTGGGCTGGGCGCGCGCCAACGGGCTCTACGTCATCCTCGACATGCACCAGAACGCGTACTCGCGCTATGTCGGCCGGGCGCTTGACCCACCACTCGGCGGCGAGCGGCCCGGCCTCCACGATTACACCGGCGCCCCCGCCTGGGCCACCAACACGAACGGTCTGCCCTCGGAGACGTTCCTTGGTCAGAGAGAGGTGAACCCGGCCGTCTTCGCCGCCTCGACCAACTTCTGGTACAACGTCGGCGGCATCCAGAGCGAGTACATCCGAGCCCTGGCCTTCCTCGCCCGCCGTTTCCGGGACGACAGCTCGGTGGCGGGCTACTCGATCTTCAACGAGCCCTGGCCGGGGTTCAACCTCCCGCCCGGGTTCGAGGACCTTCTCCTCTTCCCCTTCTACCGCCGGGTGATCGACGCTCTCACCGGTGTCCATGACGGGCTCGCCTGCCCCACCAACCTCTTCATGCCGGCCGTCTGCGGGTTCCCGGACCTCGGCGTCCGCGATCGCCAGCACCTCTTTTTCCTGGACACCGGGCTGGTTCGCGAGGTCACCGACTTCCCGACTCACCTCGGCCTGCCGATCAGCTCCTACCCGAACCTGGTGCTGGGCATCCACGCCTACACGCACAAGTACACCTTCGACGCCCTCGCCAAGCTCCCCCCCTCGACCTATCCCTTTGGCGGTTACGACCAGAGCTACGACCTGGCCGAACGGGAGGCTCGGACCCTGGGCGCCGCCCTCTTTGTGGCGGAGTTCGGCGCCGAAACCAGTGAGGACCAGCAGCTCGTCGCCGCCCAGCTCGAGGAACAGGAAAAGCATCGAGCCGGCTTCGCCTTCTGGACGTGGAAGGAGAACTGCGGCACCGGCAGGAGTTGGGGCATCTACGCAGGCGTCTACGGAGACGGGGGCGGTCGCTGCGCGTACGAGCAGAAGGTTCCCGACACATCGTCCAAGCCGCAGAACGGCTGTCTGCGGGGCGCCCGCGAGGCCCTACTTGCTCGCCCCTACCCGCGCGTTGCCCCGAGCGATGACTTCTCGTACAGCTACACCCCGGCGACCGGTGCCTTCCGCCTATCAGGCAGGGCCGCCCCCCGGAACGCCCCCCTGGAGCTCTTCATCCCGCGCCAGGTGACCGGAGCGGTGAGCGGCGGCGTCGCCGTCACCCACCCGGACGGCAGCCGGACGGTGACGCTCTCGGCCCGCGGGGCCTACGCGGTGACAATTTCGCCGGCCCCGCTCCGCCTCACCTCCTGCAAGGCGTAACAATTGCAGGCGTGGAGACCAACTCCCGTGTGTTGCGCGTCGCCCTGGCCCAGATCGACCCGGTGGTCGGCGACCTGGCCGGGAACGCCGCGCGGATAGTCGAGTGGATCGGGCGAGCGCGTGAGGCCGGCGCTGACCTGGTCGCCTTTCCCGAGCTGGCGCTGACCGGCTATCCCCCCGAGGACCTTCTTCTCAAGCCGAGCTTCATCCGCGACAACCTGCGCCACCTCGAGGAGGTTGTGGCCGCCAGCCGTGGGATCGCCGTCGTCTGCGGCTTCGTGGACATGGACCACGACATCTACAACGCGGCCGCCTTTGCCCACGACGGCAAGCTCTGCGGCGTCTATCACAAGTTCTATCTGCCGAATTACGGGGTCTTCGACGAGGAGCGCTACTTCCGCCGTGGACGGCAGTGCCCGATCTTCGTCTACCGCGGAGTCCGGATCGGGATCACCATCTGTGAGGATGCCTGGTACCCGACCGGGCCCGTCTCGGTCCAGGCCCTCCACGGCGCCGAGCTGCTTGTGAACATAAACGGATCCCCGTACCACGCCGGCAAGCGCGAGGCGCGCGAGACCATGATCAGGACCCGGGCCATGGACTCCAGGGCCTTCATGGCCTGGGTGAACATGGTCGGCGGCCAGGATGAGCTGGTCTTCGACGGCAACAGCGTGATCTTCGGGCCCGAGGGCCAGGTGATCGGCCACGCCGAGTCCTTCGCCGAAGGGTTGCTGGTCGGCGATCTCGATGTCGGATCGGTGTTCGGCGAGCGCCTCCACGACACCCGTCTGCGGCGCGAGGCGCAGGAGCCGATTCACGTGGACATGAGTGTCAGCGACATCGCCGTCGAAGCGGCCCGGCCACCCTCACGGAAGTGGCTGCGGGCGGACATCGTGCGACCTCTCGAGGGCGCCGCCGAGGTCTACGCCGCACTGGTCAGCGGAACGCGAGATTACCTGCGCAAGAATGGCTTCCACAAGGCGGTGCTTGGTCTTTCCGGGGGTGTCGATTCGGCCCTGACCGCAGCGATTGCCGTCGACGCCCTGGGTCCTGGGAATGTGATCGCGGTGATGATGCCGTCCCGCTACACGTCGGCTGAAAACCTCGACGACGCGGTCGCCTGCGCGGAGGCTCTCGGCATCCAGCTGATCGACATCCCGATCGAGCCCGCCCACCTCGCCTTCGAGGATATGTTCGGGGAGGTCTTCGCGGGGACCGGGCCTCCCGGGGTCACAGAGGAGAACATCCAACCCCGCATCCGGGGTTTGATCCTGATGGCCCTCTCCAACAAGTTCGGCCATCTGCTTCTCACGACCGGTAACAAGTCAGAGCTGGCAACCGGTTACTGCACCCTGTACGGCGATATGGCGGGTGGCTTTGCAGTCCTGAAGGACATCACCAAGACACTCGTCTATGACCTCTGCCGCCACCGCAACTCCCTCAACGGGCAGGTGGTGCCCGAGCGGATCCTGACCAAGCCACCCTCAGCTGAATTGCGCCGTGACCAGAAGGACAGCGACAGCCTGCCGCCTTACGAAGAGCTCGACCCCATCCTGCGCGGCTATGTCGAGGACGACCGCAGCTTCGAGGAGCTGGTCGCTGCCGGCCACCGCCCCGCAACCGTCACCCGCGTGATCCAGCTCGTCGATCGGAGCGAGTACAAGCGCCGCCAGGCGCCACCCGGGGTGAAGATCACCGCGCGAGCCTTCGGCCGGGACCGGCGAATGCCTCTGACGAATCGCTACGCTGCTGATGGGCAGCGTTCCGCGTCGCTGCCGGCGGGGAAGGCAGCCCGCTCCAAATCGGGACGCGGTCCCCGCACGAAAGCACTGGAGTGACCATGGGCGCGACCTACGACATCGCGGTGATCGGCGGCGGGCCCGGAGGTTACGTGGCTGCTCTTCGGGCGGCTCAGCTGGGTGCGCGCACGGTTGTCGTCGAGCAGGATCGTCTCGGCGGCACCTGCCTCAAC
>CAXMLP010000497.1:0-2230 GCA_964194225.1 uncultured bacterium
GGATCAGGGCGATGGGGATCTCAACTTTCTGGCACGGTTTGGTGGCGGCGGAGAAGTCTGGAAGGGCGCTCACCCCGCTCTACCTGTGGGCGGACACCCGCTCTTGGCGTGAGGCGGAAGAGCTGTCGGCGCGCCTTGACGCCGAGGCCGTCCACCAGCGAACCGGCTGCCTGCTCCACCCGAGCTACTGGCCCGCCAAGCTCGCCTGGCTGCGGGCGACTCAGCCCCGGCTATGGGAGGGACGGCCTCGCCTCCTCAGCTTTTGGGACCTTGTCCATCGCAAGCTGTTCGGCAGCCCCCTGACCAGCATCTCGATGGCCAGCGGCACCGGACTGCTGGGTCTCGCCGACTGCGCCTGGGACGCGAGCCTGCTCGATCTGCTCCAGGTCGGCGCTGACCAGCTGGCCGCAATCGGAGACGCGGGAGAGGGGCTGCGGCCCGAATATGCCTCGCGCTGGCCCTCGCTCCGCGACGTTCCCTGGCTCTGCGCCGCCGGTGACGGCGCCCTCGCCAACTTCGGCAGCAGCTGCGTCGACCCCTCTCAGCGCGCTCTCACCGTGGGGACGTCAGGCGCACTTAGGACTCTCCACTCAGGGACTCCGGGGCGCATCCCGGACGGCCTTTGGTGTTACCGACTCGACCGGCGGCGCCTGGTCGTCGGTGGCTCGCTGTCCAACGGTGGCAACCTGTTTGCCTGGCTGACCAGGACGCTGGTGATCGAGCGGGGATCGCTGGAAGGGCAGCTCCGCCGGATGAAGCCGACTGCGTCCGGCATCACCTTTGTGCCCCTGCTCGCGGGCGAGCGGAGCCCCGGCTTCGCCTCCCACGCGAGCGGCTCGCTGGCCGGTTTGACGCAGGCAACCCGGCCCCTCGACATCGTCCGGGCGGGGCTTGAGGCAACCGCGATCGAATTCGGTCGCGTCGACTCCCGGCTCGACGCGGTGCTTCCCGGTGCTCGGCGCCTGGTCGCCAACGGTGGCGGGCTGCTGGCATCTCCCGCCTGGATGCAGATCATGGCCGACGCCATCGGCAAGCCGGTGGCCTCCTCGCGGGCCGCCGAAGCGTCAAGTCGGGGCGCTGCGATCTTCGCCCTCGAGAAGCTCGGTGAGCTGGACGGGGACAAGCTCGTCAGCGAGGTGGGGAAGACCTATGCACCCAACCCGCAGGCGCACTCGCTCTATATGAGGCAGACGGCTCGGCAGGAGGAGCTCTATCGGGTGCTCGTCCGGGAGCGCTTACTGGATACGATCGAGAAAGTTCCGGCGGCCATTGGAGGAGCACATGACTAGAGCGACCAGCCCCCTGAGGGAGCTTGCGGCCCAGGGGCAGAGCCTTTGGTACGACAACATCCGTCGCCAGCTGATCACCTCTGGCGAGCTGGCGCGGATGCGTGATGAGGGCGTCACCGGCGTCACCTCCAACCCCACCATCTTCGAGAAGGCGGTCTCCGGCTCGACCGATTACGACGAGGCCCTCGTCCGGCTGACGCAGGCCGGTCGCAAGCCGGGCCAGATCCTCTGGGACCTGATGGTGGAGGACATCCAGGCGGCGGCCGACACCTTCCGACCGGTCTACGAGAGGACCCACGGCCAGGACGGGTTTGTCAGCATCGAGGTCTCGCCGGACGTGGCACTGAGCACCCGGAAGACGGTCGCCATGGCGCGCGAGCTGTGGTCGCGCTGCGAGCGACCGAACGTGATGGTCAAGATCCCGGCGACCCGGGCCGGCCTGCCGGCGATCCGCACCATGCTTGGCGAGGGCGTCAACATCAACGTCACCCTCATCTTCGCGGTGGAGCGCTATGCGCAGGTGGTCGAGTCATTCCTCGCCGGCATGGAGGATCACCTGGCCCGGGGGGGCGACCTCGCCCGGGTCAGCAGCGTCGCCAGCTTCTTTGTCAGCCGCGTCGACAGCAAGGTCGACAAGCTCTTGCAGGAGAAGATCGCGGCGGTTGGGGACCCGGCCGAGGCGAGAGGGCTGGAGAGGCTCTACGGCAAGGCCGGCATCGCCAACTCCAAGATGGCCTACCTCAAGTTCGGCGAGCTGCATTCCGGGCCGCGCTGGGAGACGCTGGCCAGGGCCGGCGCCCGCCCCCAGCGTTGCCTTTGGGCGAGCACCTCGGTGAAGGATCCGCGCTATGCCGACACCATGTACGTGGAGGAGCTGATCGGCCCGGATACCGTCGACACCGTGCCCCCGTCTACCCTGGCCGCCTTCCGTGAGCACGGTG
>CAXMLP010000498.1:0-4171 GCA_964194225.1 uncultured bacterium
CCGGCCCCGCCGACACCGTCGACGTGAAGCGGCAGGTTGTGGCTCGGCTCCGGGAGCGGGGCGAGCCGGGTGACGCCCGCGCCGCCGACGTGATCGAGCGCTACCTGCCCCCCGGGCCAGAGGGCTGACGCCTTCCGCCAGTCAGGCGAGGACGACCGACCCGTCAGCGCGAGGGTCGGCGCCGCCCCGCCAGGCCGCCGGTCCGTCGATGACGATCGCCTGCGCGTGACCCAGGCGGTCGTCCCGGGGCGGCAGCAGCTCGACTGACCGGGTCGAACGGGAGTGCTGGGCGGCGCCCGGGTAGTCGGCCTCCACCCAGAGCCGGACACCGTCGGGAGCCACCCGGACCCGGGGTGCCGCGACCGCCGCGGCTGGATCCAGCCCGAGATCGAAAAGGTTGATCGCCACCTGGACCTGGATCTGCGGCTGCCCATCCCCGCCCATGGTGCCGAAGGCGGCGAGCGGCGCGCCATTTCGGCCGGCCAGGGCGGGGATCAGCGTGTGCATCGTCCGCTTGTGAGGTTCGAGCCGGTTGACCAGCCCCGGGTCGAGGCTGAAGTAGGTGCCCCGGTTGTGCAGAAGGATGCCCGTCCCCTCGACGACGATGCCCGACCCGAACCCCAGGGCGATGCTCTGGATCAGCGACACCACGTTGCCCGCCGCGTCCGCCGCGCAGAGATAGACGGTGTCGCCGTCGGGGATCTCGGCGCTGACCGCCGCCGTCACCGGGTGCTCGGGGTCGAGGAAGGGACTGACCGGCACGGGGTTGAAGGCGGGATCGCCCAGGTGGCGCTGGCGCAGCTCGTACGTGACATGTCGCAGGGAGAGCAGCCGCTCGGCGAAGGCGGGCCCGGGTGACAGCTCCGCCGCGGGGATCCGCTCCAGCCGTGCCAGCATCGCCATCGCGACCAGCCCCTGCGTAGGCGGCGGCATCTCATAGACGGTCAGGTCCCGATACCTCATCGCCAGCGGCTTCACCCACTCTCCCCGGTGGGCGGCCAGGTCAGCGGCCGTGAGGAAGCCACCCCGCGCGCTCACCGCCGCGGCGATCCGCCTGCCCAGCTCGCCGAAGTAGAAGCCTCCGAAGCCGTTCCGACCGATTTGCTCAAGGGTGGTCGCGAGGTCGGGCTGGCGGAGCTTCATGCCGGCTTTCAGAGCGGGCAGGACCCGGGCGGTCTCATCCTCCTGCCCCAGCCAGTGAGCCTCCCGCGCCAGGTATCGGGCCAGGTTGGGGCCGACCGCGACGCCCTCCCGGGCAACTTGCGCGGCGGGAGCCAGCGCCCGCCCCAGCGCCACCGTCCCGTATCGCTCCAGCAGCCGCCCCCAGGCCTGCACCGTGCCGGGCACGGTGACGGTCGTGGCCCCGCGCTTGGGCATCGTCTCGAACCCCCGCTCGCGCATCGCCTCGATCGTCGCGCCCGTCCCCGAGCGGCCGGCGCCCTCCAGGCCGATCGGCTCGGACTCGCCGGCCGGCCAGACCAGGGCAAAGAGATCCCCGCCGATCGAGGTCATATGCGGATAGACGACACACATGACCGCGTTGGCGGTGACCGCCGCGTCGATCGCGTTGCCACCCTCCCTGAGCACCGCGGCGCCAGCCTCCGCGGCGAGGTGATGGGAGGCGGCGACGATCCCCCTCAACGCGGCGTCATGAGGCGAACAGCGCCCGGTATCACCTCGAACATTGCCGGGAGGTTGCCGACGACCTCCCCCTCCACCTGGACCAGGACACTGGCGGGCGACTGCACCTCCACCCGGCGGGCGCGGAAGGCCTCCACCCAGCGCCGCAATCTGGGATCCTCGAAGTGCCGCCCGCTGTAGATCTTGCTGAGGCCGACTAGGCCCTCCAGCTTGCCGATGGCTCCGGTGATGATCACGTCGAGCAGTCCGTCGTCAGGCACCGCCATCGGCGCGGCCAGCATGCCGCCGCCGTAGTACTTGCAGTTGGCGACCGTGACCGATTGCGCGCTGAGCTCCCTCACCTCGGTGCCGTCCACCACCACGCGCATCGGTTGATGGTGCCAGGCGGCCATCCCGCTGAGCGTCCCGATCAGGAAGCTGATCCGGCCACCCAAGCGTTTGGGAGCGCGGTTGACGCGATCCGAGACGACGGCGCCGAGGCCCGCCTCGGCGATGTTCACGAAGTGGATCGAGCGCGGCTTGCCGTCAGCCTCAAGATCCACGCGGCCGGCATCGATGGTGCGCGGGATACCGTCCACGAGGAGCCGGGCCGCCTCGACGCCCTCAGGCAGCGCGAAGGTTCGCCGCGTATCCCCGCCGGTGCCGAAGGGAATCAGGCCGAGGTTGCTGCTCGTCGGGAGCGCCCTGCCAGCCTCGAAGAACCCGTTGACCACCTCGTTGAGGGTGCCATCCCCGCCCACCGCGGCGACCACCGACCGGTTCTCCCGGACCGCCCGTCGGGCGATCTCGGTGGCCTCGCCAGGCCGGCTCGTGAATGCTTCCTCGAAGTCGATCCCGGCCGCCCGGATCTGGCCGGCGAGCTGGGGCCAGTCACGTCCGGTCCGGCCCGCGCCGGCGGCCGGATTGATGATCAGGAGGGGGGTTGCCATCGACCTCCTAGGGCGTTGGGGTTCATGAGGTTGCCCGGATCAAGGCTCAAGCGCACCCGCTCCCAGATCCCCCACCACTCCCCCATCTCCTGGCGTGCCCACGGCGCGCGGACCTGCCCGACACCGTGGTGATGACCGATGGTCGCCGAGTGCGTCAGGCAGGCTGTCATGGTCGCCTGCCAGCACCGCTCATAGGCCACCTCGGCCATCTCCTCGGAGGCGGCCGAGCCGGCGAAGGTGAAGTATGCGCAGCAGCCCTGCGGATAGGCGTGGCTGAAGTGGCACAGGCCGATCCCCTCGGTGGCGAGCGCACTCTTCACCTCCGTGTGGAGCGCTTCCAGCCGGTCCCACTGCGCGGCCACCTCGATCGTGTCGAGGAACGAATTGGCCGCCTGGAGGGACTCCTGAAGCCGCTCCCGGGAGAGGTGGAAGCGGCGCTCCAACCAGCGCTCGTAGGGCGCCGCGCCGAGATCCCGGCCGCCCTCAACCCGGCAGATGTCGGCCAGGGCGGACATGCCCGCGGCGGCGACCGCGACCTCGCCGCTGATCCCGGCCACCAGCAGGCAACCGCCGGCCTCACTCCCCTGGAAGGCCGTGTCCTCGCGGTCGTAGAGCCGAAGCACAAATGGCCCGAGGCCGCTCTGCATGATCAGCCGCATCGCCTTCAGTCCCGCGCCGAGGTCGCCGAAGTCGAACCCTCGACCGTGACTGGCGGCGGGCAGGCGGGACACGCGCAGGACCGCCTCCAGGACGACACCGAGCGCGCCCTCAGCGCCGATGAACAGCTCGTGGAGCGCCGGCCCGACCGCCGATCGCAGTCCCGGCCGGGCTTCGGCCACCGTACCGTCGGGCAGGCAGACCCTCAGCGCCAGGACCATGGCCTCGATGCTCCCGTGGGCGGTGGAGAATTGACCGGACGATCGCGTCGAGATCAGGCCGCCGATCGTCGCCACGGGGAGGGAGCTGGGGAAGTGGCCCAGGGTCAGGCCACGCAGGTTGAGATGCTCCTCCAGCACGAGACCATTGACGCCGGCCTCCACCCGGGCGGTCAGGTTCACCTCGTCCACCGCCAGGATCCGGTCCAGGCCTGACAGGTCGAGAGCCACCTCTCCTTCGCGCACCTCGATCGCGCCGGTGACCGCCGAACGCCCCCCGACCGGGACCACGCGCCGCCCCTCGCCCGCAGCGTCGCGAAGTATTCCGACAACCTCGCCGGCGGTGGCGGGCCGCCGGACCGAGACCTCCGGCTCGGACTCGCCCGCCCGCCGGCGCATGATGCCGAGCGGCCAACTGTCTCTCACCGGGCCGACGCCACCCCGGCCAGCCATCCCGTCAGCAGCGGTACGCCGAAGCCGCAGCCACCACCGGCGTAGTCATAGCCACCGAGGATCGAGCCGGCCGCCCGGAGGTTGACGTAGGGCGGGCTGCCGCCGGCCCCCATCGGCCGCAGCTCGGCGTCCGTCAGCAGGCCGGTGCGAAAGGCCGGGCTGGGATCGACGTATTCGAGGTGGCGGAGCCGGGGATAGGCCGCCGCCAGGAGCTCACCTTCGTGGTAAACGCCCAGGTCGAGCAGGGGCTCTCTCATGAGGCGGGTCTTGATG
>CAXMLP010000499.1:0-3634 GCA_964194225.1 uncultured bacterium
CTTCTGGCCTTCGTGGCGGGGAAGGCCCAGGCAGCCGAGGCGACGCAAGCCGCCCGGTAGCGTAAAAGGATGGCTGGCTCCAGAGTTGGAGCCAGCCATTTCCCCTTCGGCGTCGTTCAGGTGACCTTCAGCTGGCCCTCCATACCCGACGCCCGATGGCCTGCCACGTCGCAGATGACCACGTAGCTCCCCGCCGCCAGGTTCTCGACGGTGAATACGCCCGCGCTGCCACCCGACACCAATTCGCTCTTGGCGATCTCCTTGCCGGAGCGGTCCATGATGACCAGGTCATGGCTGGTGCTACCGGTGTTGACCAGGAAAAAGACCACCTTGCCTGACTTGGCCTCGATCGAGGTCGGGTCAAACTTGAACTCGGACATGGTGACCTTGATCGACCCGGCGGGCTGACTGACGCCGCCTCCGCCACAGGCGGTGACCATCAGCAGGGCGAAGGTGAGTACAAGCAGCGACGACCTGAGCATTCCCAATCTCCTGGCTAACTGAGGGCTGTTTCGATTGGAATGCTATTCTCCCGCCTTCCGAACTTTCCCGCGCCGGTCCCCGCCGCGGATATGACTGTGCCCGGCCCTTTCCATCGGTTGTAAGCTTGTAATCAGTGAAAATCGGGCTCCAGATTCCGGACTTCACCTGGCCTGGCGGCCCCGCCGAACTTGCCGCCACACTGGCGAGGATCGGCGGAACCGCCGACCAGGCAGGCTTCGATTCGATCAGCGTGATGGATCACTTCTTTCAGATCTCGATGGTCGGCCCGCCAGAACGCGAGATGCTGGAGGCCTACTCCACCCTGGCATTCCTCGCCGCCCACACCTCGCGAGCCAAGCTGATGACGCTGGTCACCGGCGTCCACTACCGTCACCCGGGCCTGCTGGCCAAGACCGTCACGACGCTGGACGTCCTCTCCGGGGGGCGGGCCTGGCTTGGAATCGGTGCCGGCTGGAATGAGGAGGAGAGCCGCGGGCTGGGCGTTCCATTTCCCGGTATGAGCGACCGATTCGAGATGCTCGAAGAGACCGTGCAGATCTGCCTGCAGATGTGGAGCGGCGATGAGGCGGCCTACCGCGGCAAGCATTTCCAGTTGGACCGCCCCCTCAACTCACCGCAGAGCCTCAGCCGGCCACGTCCCGGCCTTCTCATCGGTGGGAGCGGCGAGAGGAAGACGATGCGAATGGTGGCGCAGTACGCGGACGCCTGCAACGTCTTTCCGTCGCCCGAGGTGCCTCGTGTCCTCGACGCGCTTCAAGCTCACTGTCAAACCCTGGGTCGGGACTACTCCAGCATCGAGAAGACCGCCGTGTTTCGCCTCGACATGGGACACAACGGCGAGAACGCCGACCAGGTCATCAGCCAGTGCGAGTGGCTTGCCTCAATGGGCATCGAAACCGTGATTGCATCCGTGAATGAGGTCTGGAAGATAACGCCGCTGGAGCTCATCGGAAGTAAGGTCATACCCGCGGTTACGGGATTGGTCCCGGCGAGGGTTTAGCAGGCTCCGTTCGGCGGTTCTTTCAGGCTCAGCCGAACGTCCAACGAGTTGGCGACCCGATGAAGTCTCCCTTGGCGAGCGCGAATGCCCAGCTGGGAATCACCCGAATCGTTGCCTGCTTGGTCGGGTCCAGGAAGTCGACGGGGTAGTCAGTCGAATATTTGAGGTGCATGCCCGAGATCAGACCCGAGATTGCAGCCGCATCCGTCACGATCTCGGCTCTCCCCTCGACAACAACAGGGTCATCAGCGTCCTCGGTGGCGACCGTGCACCTACCATCGGCCGCGATGTTGCGAGCCTTGCGCGACTGCAGGCTGCTGCTGAACCACAGCCAGCGGTGCTCGAAGTCCCAGACGCCCCAGACCGGCATGGCATGGGGGCGCCCGTCCGGCCAGAGCGTCACCACCCAGTAGTTCCTGGACGCCGCAAGGCGTTGCTCGGCCCAGGCCCAGGGCAGCAGCCCACTGCCCTCCGACGGGCCCAGGATTCCGTAGCCCGGCATGTGAGGACGGCTGGCAGGCGGCTCCGGCACTGGAGTCACTTTCTTGACCCGCCTGCGCTTTTGGCCGCGCCGGTTGGTGCTCGCCATGCCCAGGCGCTGGCCAGAAGGGCCTCGACCACCTGCGGCGCGGCATCCGCCAACCTCACCTGGATACCGCGGAGCTGCTTTCCCCACCAGAGTTCAGCACACCCAGCTGCCTCGTCGCGCAGGAAGCCCTCCACATCGAATGGTTCGATCATCACATGCAGGCGGCCTGAGTCCGGCACGGTGGCAATGATCCTTCCCCGGACCCGATAGGAGGGCCTGCTCCAATGGGGCTCCTCGACGACACCCGGGAGAGAGAGGGCCAGGGCCCGGACATCGTCCTCGGTCAAAGCTCTCTTCAATATCTGCCCGGCCACTAAGCGAAGCGGCGGTCGTCCTCACGACGCACTGCCCAGAGCGTGAGCAGCAGGAATAGAACCCCGTAGCCCGCCAGCAGGCCCACGCTCAGCCAGATGTTTTCGAAGGGTACGCCCACCGCGTTCCAGGCCAGGTGACCCAGGTGGTACATCGGCAGGTAGGGCGCAAGGGCCTGGATGAAGTCGGGGAGCTGCGAAATCGGGATGAAGATCCCCGAGGCGAATGACATCGGCAGGAGGACCAGGTTCACGACCGCCACGGCCGCGGTCGGACCGGAGAGATAGCCGAAGGCAAAGCCCATGCAGATGAAGGGGATCATCCCGAGCAGCAGCCGCCAGGTGAGGTTGAACCATTCCGCGGCCGCCATTGAGACTCCCGCGATCAGGATGCCGGCGAGATAGAGCAGGAGAAGGGCAGCGAGGGAGAAGGTGAGCGCGGCAACCACCTTGGCGATCAGGGGGACGACGGGCCTGACCGGGGTTGCCCGAAGCAGCGCGTCAATGCGCGTTCCGCGCTCGGTGGCGACGCTGATCCCGAAGGTGGAGAGAGCGATGTTGACGACCGCATAGGCCGCCAGCGACGCGAGGGCGTACTTGTGGAACGCCACTCCTTCGTACTGCCCTGACTGGGTCCCGACAAAGATGTAGAGAATCGTCGGAAAGGCCAGGCTGAAACCCATGAATTCCGGCCGGCGAACGAGCCGGCGAAATTCGGACAGGGTCTGCTCGACCACCATGGGCCCGATTGGGGCGAGGTGGAATTCAGCGGCCACGAGTCAACCCCAGCACAGCTTCCTCGAGGCCGGCACCGACGACCTCGATATCGGCGATCGGGACATCCCCGCGAAAGAGCTCGCGAAGAACTGTCTCGGGCGTCGAGGTGAGGAAGGAGACCCTTCCGCCCTCGATCGCGAGGCCCTCAACGGGTAGATCCGCGAAGGCGGCCGCGGTGGCCGCGGGTGAAAAGAAGGTCACCTTCTTGCCGGGAACCCGGCCACGGATCGAGTCCGGGGACCCCTCAGCGACGATGACGCCGTGATCGATGATTACAACGCGGTCGGCCAACGTGTCGGCCTCGTCGAGGTAGTGGGTGGTCAACACCACGGAGCGTCCACGCTGTTTGAAGTTGCGCACCTGCTCCCAGAAGGAACGCCGGGCTGAGGTGTCGAGCCCGACCGTCGGCTCGTCGAGAAAGAGCACCTGGGGATCACCGCAGATCGCGAGCGC
>CAXMLP010000500.1:0-5894 GCA_964194225.1 uncultured bacterium
CCGCGGAAGTACTTCTGGGCGACGATGTTGATGGCGAGCTGCGACCAGGTCCGGGGGACCTCGACGTCCTTCTGTTCGAAGACCGGATTGCCCTTCTCGCCGATGATCGCCGCCGTCCGCCGCTCCCACTCGACGAGGTCGTGGGCATGGCTGCCGGGAGGCGTGAAATGGCGGTTGAAGCGGAGCCCGCGGGGGGTCCCGCCGGAGGTGGGTCTGCGACCAGTTTCTGCTGCGACGTCGGCTACGTTCTTGGCCATTAACTACGCCTCTCCTTTTGCCGGCGTCACGCCTATTCCATCGGCGCCGGGACTTGTGCTCTCCGCTCCAAAATCAATTGACCTGGCAACTCTGTTCTCCGGAGCACCACCCTGGGTCCGGCCTCCAACCGAAAGGCGTCTCGACCTTGAATCCCGTTGTCATCCCGTCGCTGCTACTGCCGAAGCGGGCTTGTCGAATCGAACGGATGGAAGAGGCCCCGGAGCATGCCCGCCACATATGCCCCAGGGCCTCGACGTCCGCAGACTTTAGCGATCCGAATCATGGTTGTCAAGGGCCAAAACACAATATCTGCGGCCTGCAACAACGTCCCAATACCATATGTTGGTGCATAAACCTGTGGAGAAGCCTGTGGAAGATGGGGGGCTGAAGTGGAATACCGGGTAAAGTCTGGGCAAAAGCCGTTGGATCGAATCCCCCTCGAAGAAGTCTTCATGCGCATGGCCGAAGAGCTTGCCAAGCGCTCAACCTGCGTCCGGGCCCAGGTCGGCTCGGTGATCACCAACGCCGAGCTGACACAGGTCCTGGGCGTCGGCTACAACGGCAACGCGCGCGGCCTGGCCAACTCCTGTGACAGCGCCGAACCGGGTTCCTGTGGCTGTGTTCATTCCGAGGCCAATTGCCTCATCAAAGCGGGTGCGCTGATCCCGCGAAAGCTGATGTTCGTCACCACCTCGCCCTGCGTGATGTGCGCCAAGATGACCATCAACACCAACGTAACGAGGGTGTATTACCGGACCGCATACCGAGATCCGGCCGGCCTCGCGGTCCTGGCTGAAGCCGGGGTGGAGCTCGTCCACTATGACCAGTTCCGTGACCGCTGGAGGTGACCGAGAGCGACCCCCGCCACGATGCCGGCGGCCTGTCGGATCTCCTGACCCTCGTCGCCGCGCAGTGTCGGACATACCTGGAGTCGCTTCCCCAAGCGGCCGTGCACGATGGCCGGCCGGACGCCGCGGCCGAGTCGTTTGGTGATTCCCTTCCCGAGGTGGGCGAGGGTTCGCGGGCGGCACTGGAACGGCTGATGGGTGAGGGCGTGGCGGCCGCCACCCGGTCGGCCGGGCCCCGCTTCTTTCATTTCGTCACCGGGGGTGTGACCCCGGCGGCGCTGGCCGCGGACTGGCTGACCTCGACACTCGACCAGAACTCATTCAGCTGGGTCTCCTCACCCCTCGGCTCGCAGCTCGAGAAGATCTGTATCGCCTGGCTCAAGGATCTCTTCCGCCTCCCATTGGAATGGGGAGGAGTCATCACCACGGGCGCCACCATGGCCAACTTCACGGCACTGGCGGCCGCCCGTCGGTGGTGGGCGGCAGAACACGGTGTCGATATCGACAACCAGGGGTTCAGCGGCCTGCCGCCGATGCCGGTGCTCAGCAGCGGTTACCTGCACGCCAGCGCGGTCAAGGCCCTCGGCATGCTTGGGATCGGTCGCGACCGCGTCACGCGCCTGCCGGCAGACGAGACCGGTCGGCTGGACCTCGCCGCCCTGGAAAGGACCCTGCGCGCCCGGCGTGGCCAGCCGGTCCTGATCATCGCCAACGCCGGCGAGGTCAACACGGGCGACTTCGATCCCATCCGGCAGACGATCGAGGTCGCTCGGGCCCATCGAGCCTGGGTCCACGTCGATGGCGCCTTTGGCCTCTTTGCCCGCGTCTCCAGCCTGGCGGTGCATCTCGCGGATGGAGTGGAGGCGGCCGACTCCGTCATCGCCGACGGTCACAAGTGGCTGAACGTCCCCTATGACTGCGGCTTTGCCTTCGTGCGCGATCCGAGCCTCATGACAGGCGTCTTCTCACTGCGCGGTCCCTACCTGCCGCTGGGCGACGAGGCTCGGCCCAGCTTCGGCGACTTTGGGCCGGAGGCCTCGCGGCGAGCCCGTTGCATACCAGTCTGGGCCACTCTGTACGCGTATGGCAGGTCCGGCCATAGGGAGATGATCGATGGGCATATCCGCCTGGCCCGGCGTCTCGGCGAGCAGGTGGAGCGGGCCCCCGACTTCGAACTCCTGGCCCCGGTCAGGCTGAACGTGGTCTGCTTCCGGTACCGGCCGCCGGGTATCCCGGAGGGCGGTCTCGATGAGCTGAACCGCAGGCTCGGGGAGGCGATCCTGGCCGACGGCCGGGTGTACTACGGCACCACCGTCTACGCCGGCCGGGTGGGATTTCGCCCCGCGATCTCCAACTGGCGAACCGGCGAGGAGG
Source organism: uncultured bacterium (assembly GCA_964194225.1). Classification (GTDB taxonomy): domain Bacteria; phylum Chloroflexota; class Dormibacteria; order Dormibacterales; family Dormibacteraceae; genus CAXMLP01. Next base: position 2,481 of record CAXMLP010000500.1, read on the forward strand.
ATGTCGATCTGGTCATCTCGGTCGCCCGGGAGCTCGGGGAATCCTTGGCAGCGAGTCGATGACAACCCTGAAGGTGCCGTTCTCGACCATGACGGTGGGTCGGACGACCCGGATCCGGCGCAGCCCGGAGTAGCGGCTCCGCAGCTTTTCGGCCTCCGGTTCGACTGCCAGCATCGCAAGGATTCGGCGGGTGACGAAGACCATGCTGAAGGTGGGGTCGGCGAGGGCCGCTGCAGGAGTCACCCAGAGCCAGTGATCCACCTCTCCGGCCTGGGGATGCACGGCCTGGCCCTCGGGCAGCCGGGCCAGATAGAACCGGGTGTCGAACCGCCGTTTCAACTGCTCCGGAGTGATCCAGCGCGCGAAATAGATGAGCTCCTCCGGGCTGGGCTGGAGGCGCGCCGCCGCCAGCGCCGCCGGGAAGCTGGCACCGCGCGCCAGGCTGGCCCGGATTCGGTCCGCCAGCCGGGCGCCGGCGGCGCCGTCCCGGCCGCGGGCGAGCAGGATCCCGACCTCTTCGAACAGTTCGCGGATGGCCGCCCCCCGGCCGGCATCCCCAAGGAGGCTGTCCTCGGGATGGACGCTCCCCCCGGGGAAGACGTGGGCGCCCGGGGCGAACTCGGCGCCGCCCGGCCGGCGCATCATGAGCACCTCCCAGGGGTTCGAGCCGCGCAGCAGCAGGACGCTGGCCGCGGGTCGGGGCTTAACCGCGGGCCCCTCATTGAGCACACCGGACAGGCCGGGAGGGATCTGTGACAAGGCCCCAAGTCTACGATTGACGTTCCTTAATGGATCTTGGAATCGGGGAGCGGCGGGCGCTGGTGACCGGCGGCACTCGCGGTATCGGGCTGGCGATCGCGCAAGCACTGGCCGCCGAGGGGGCCCGGGTTGCCGTCGTCGCCCGCGGGCGGGAGGGTCTCGAATCGGCAAGAAGCGGATTCGGCGCCCTGCCGGTGGCGGCCGATTTGACCACGGCGCAGGGCTGTGCCGAGGCGTTCGCAACCACTGAGCGCGCGTTCGGGGGAGTCGACATCCTGGTCAACAATCTCGGCGGTCGGGCGGGCACCAGCTGGGCGGACACCGATGTCCCCGAGCTGGAGCAGGCGATGGCTGCCAACCTCTATCCAGCGGCCCGTCTCAGCCGGCGGGCGCTCCCGGGTATGACGGCGCGGGGGTGGGGCCGGATCGTCGTTGTTTCGTCCGTTTTCGGCCGTGAGGCGGGCGGGGCCCCCGCCTACAACGCGGCCAAGGCGGCTGAGCTCAGCTTTGTGACGTCGCTCGGCCGGGAGGTCGGCAGCCGCGGGATCCTGGTCAACGCGGTCGCGCCCGGGTCGGTCCTCTTCGAGGGCGGCTCCTGGGATCGCCGGCAGAAGGCGGACCCGGTCGGGATCGCCGACTTTGTCGCCCGAGAGCTGCCTTTGAAACGGTTCGGCAGCCCGACCGAGGTGGCTGCCGTGGTCGCCTTCCTATGTTCCGAGGCGGCCAGCCTGGTGAACGCCTCGTGCATCACCGTCGACGGGGGACAGTCGCGCTCGAACCTCTGAATCGAATCCGCTCGCCACGTTCCGCTGGCAGGAGTTATGGCTTGAGGTGCAGATGGGCGATGCTCTGCAGGCTGAACGCCGTGGCGTTGACGTCTCGCTTCTGGCAGAACTCGCCCATCAGGCCGTTGAGCGCGCTGGAAAAAGCCTCGGGCGTCGCTGAACCGTGCGCGGAACTGGGCACCAGCCGGGCTGACCGGAAGTCGTCCATGAACTGCTGCGCGATCGGGTCGAAGAGGCTTTTCGCAACATCTGTGCGAGCGGGAATCGAGCCCTTCCTGGGGTTCAGCGCGGCCTGTCCCTCGGCCGAGCCGCAGACCTTCAACCAGTTGACTGCGTTATCGCGATCGGGCGCACCCCTGGGCAAGGCGAAGGTGTCGCAGACGACGACGTAGTTGCCCCGGGAGCCGGGCGAGGGCAGGCCCGCAAAATCGCGCCCGGGGACCTGATTGCGGCCGGCGAAATATCCCTTGGCCCAGTCGCCCATGATCGTCGCGAGTGCGCTGGGCGGGTTGGTGACCAGTCGCCCTGCCGCCTCATCCCAGTCGAGTGCCCCATGGTCCCGGTTGACGTATTCGAGCATTGCCGCCATTCCGGCCAGGGCCTCCTTCACCTTGGAGTCGGTGAAGCTTCCCCTGCCGCTGAAAAGGTGCCTGAAGTAGTCGGCGCCCCCGCTGGCCAGGATTCCGTTCTCGAACAGCATGGCGACCGGCCACAGGTTCCTGGAGCCGAGCGCGAGCGGCTCGGCGATGCCGGCCTGTCGGGCTCGTTCGAGCATCGTGATGAAGGCGTCCAGCGTCTCAGGGACCTGGCCCCCCGCCGCCCCGAGGGCCTGCGTCGATACCCACATGGCGTTGCCGCGATGTATGTCCACCGGGACCGACCAGATCTCACCCTTTGCGCTCACGATCTCCCGGAGCTCTCTCGGAATGACCCTGTCCCAACCGGCCTGGTGCCAGATCCCCGTGACCGGTTCCATCTTGTCCGCCTTCACCCAAGTGGAGGTCAACGCCTGTCCCGCCCGGACTTGGAAGGAGTCAGGCGGTTTGCCGCTGCCCATCCGGCCCGCCAGACTCGCGCCGGCGTTGCTGCCGATGCCCGTCACGGCGGCATTCGTGGCGCGCACGCCGGCGTGCTTCTGAGTAAAGATCCGGAACATCTCGGCCAGCCCGTCGGCTTCGCCGCCACTGGTCCAGGAGCTGAACACCTCCAGGTTGCGCGAGCCCTGGGGGAGGGCCGAAGCCGACTGGCTCGAGCCCGAGCTGCAGGCGGCGAGAAGTTCCAGGAGCCCGCCGCCAACGATGGCGGAACCAGCGGCAGCGCCCGCTCTCTCGACAAATTCACGTCTGGTCCACATGCTCTTCATTTCCTGGCTGCGCCAGCTTCACTAACGCTCTCGCGTGGCAGGACCTGCGGAACGAAATCGGGAAGCAGAATCGGCGGGCACCAGCCCGGTCGGAGCTAGTGGCCGGCCGCTATCACCACGGGGGCCGCGCCGAGCTGTGAGAGCGCGAAGAGGTAGGACGGGTAGATGCCCAGGGCGAGAGTTAGCAGGCCACTCCCGGCGATGACCAGGCCGCTCGCCAGGGGGACGGGGAAGCGGACTCCCTCCACCTCCGGACGGATCCAGACGTGCACAACCACCCGGAGGTAGTAATAGACGGAGACTGCGCTCATCAGGACGGCCAGGATCACCAGCCAGGTGAATCCACCGCCCACCCCCGCTCGGAAGAGGAAGAACTTGCCGATGAAGCCGACGGTGGGGGGGAAGCCGGAGAGCGAGAGCATGAAGACAGTCATCAGCACTCCGAGGAGCGGGCGTCGATAGCCGAGGCCGTCGAGGTCGGCGAGCCGGTCCCGGTCGCCAACCGGG
>CAXMLP010000501.1:0-2946 GCA_964194225.1 uncultured bacterium
GACTTCTGGTGGCACCTGCGCGCCGGCCGCTGGATGCTCGAGCACGGCCGCCTCCCCAGCCACGACCTTTTCACCTACACGGTGCCCGGCCACCCCTGGACCGACCACGAGTACCTGACGGAGGTCCTGATCGCCCTGCTCACCAACTGGGCAGGCCTCACCGCGGTCACCATTTTTTTCGCCGTCGTCACCTACCTCGGGTTCATCTTGATCTACCGGACCGCCCTCGTTGGCCGCCGCCCTTACGTGATCGCCGGCCTCGGGCTGGCGCTCGCCGCACTGGCCGGGGCGCCGATCTGGGGCCCGCGGGCGCAGATGCTCACCTTCACCCTCAGCTGCCTCGAGCTCTATTGGTTGTCCGGGTACCTGGCGGGCCGGAGTCGTGCGATCAATTTCCTGCCCCTGGTCGTGATCCTCTGGGCCAACCTGCACGGCGGCTTCGTGGTTGCCTTCGTATTTCTCGGCATCGCGATCACCGCCGAGCTGGTCGGGCTTGTCCTGGCCGGCGAACCGGAGGCGCGGGTGGCGCACCGGCGCCGGCTCCGCACCCTCGGCCAGGTCCTGCTGCTCTGCCTGCTGGCGGTTCTGGCGACGCCCCACGGCTTCTCCGTGTACACCAATCCGCTGGAAACCCTGACCAGCTCGGCCCAACGGCGGCTGATCATCGAATGGTTCTCACCGGACTTTCACCAGCTGGTCCTGATTCCCTTCCTGGCCATGCTGCTGTTGGTCCTGGCCGGGTTCGCCCTGCGCCGGCCGACCACCTACCAGCTCCTGCTGACGATCACCGCGGTCACGCTCTCGCTCCAGTCGGCGCGCCACATCGCGATCTTCATCGCCGCGGTGACGCCGATCCTCATCGAGATTTGGTCGGGCGTTTGGGACGACTTCTCAGCCGCGCGGGGCTGGCACCTGAGCTCTCCCCCACCCTCGCGGTTGCTCCAGGTCACGACCGTCGTCGCCCTGCTCGTCATCGCCGGCGCGGTGACCTTTCGGGTTGGCTCCGAGCTCCGCCGACAGGCGGTGCACACGACCGGCGACTACCCGGTCGCGGCAGCCAACTGGCTGGCGGAGCATCCTGAGATCGGCACCCGGATGTACAACCAATACGGCTGGGGCGGCTACCTCGCCAACCGCTTCTACCCCGACCCCAACCGGCGGGTCTTCATCTACGGGGAAGCCTCGGTGATGGGCGACGCATTCCTGCAGAAGTACCAGGATGTGCAGACGCTCCGCTCGAATTGGACCCAGGTTCTCGACGATTACGGGGTCGATTTCGTCATCTACAACCGCCACGAGGCGCTCACCAACGTCCTCGAGCAGCTGCCGGATCGGTGGGACTGCACGCTCTACAGCCGATCGGACCCGGTCGCCGAGATCTGCATCCGGCGGCGCTGAGCGGTTCAGTAGATCTGGAAGACGGCGACACCCGGTGCGGTGAAGGCCGGCGGGCCGAGACCAGGCGGCGCCGGCCGGTCGGTATCGGCGCGCGACCAGACCACGTAGCGAACATGGTGTTCCACGATGAATCCGGGCAGATCCCCTTCACCGTGCAGCAGCCCGTTCACCTCGAGCGTCTTCTGACGCCAGTTGAAGGTCTCGCTGTATTGACCGACATAGGTGGTGTCCGAGGTGTAGGCGGGGACCAGAAGGCCGAGCCTGTCGGAGGCCAGCACGACTCCCGCGGGTCGCCCTGACATCCACTGCAGAGCCTGGTAGTCGCCGTTGGGGATCGAGTAGGCAGGGTTGGTCGCCACCAACATCGGGCCGATCAGCAGGAAAACGCTGCCCACCGACGCGAACGAGGTGTAGGCGAAGGGCAGCAGCCGGGCGCCGCGCTCGCGTAGGCGTGGCACGACGACGCTGAAGAGGCCTTCGGCGGCCATTACGACCAGGGGGAGGTAGATCCCGTCGAAGAATCGCCGGCGCAGGTTGTCGGCCGGCGTCGGGAGCCACAGGATCACCGCCAGCAGGACCAGCCAGGCGAGCAGGAAGACGTCGTTGCGCGACCGTCGTCGCAGCATGCGAGGCAGCGCCAGAGCGGCCAGCAGCAATTGGGGGGCGAGAGCCAGGCCGAGACTCAGCAGGTCGGGCGCGAAGTTGTTGCGCCACTGCCCGCTCCAGCGCGAGACCGCGGGATTGTGAAGCTCGATGTACGAATAGAGCACGTACGGCGCGACCAGCGCCAGGGAAAGGCCCGCGGCAGCCAGGCCCCGCGGGCTGGGCCGGCGGTAGAGAAGAGCGACAGCCAGAGCGGCGCCCACCAGTATCGGCATCTGAGCATGAATCGAAGCCTCGCCCAACCAGGCCAGGCCTGCCAGCAGACCGAGGCGGAAGCTGCTCTGCGCGGCGGCCCGTAGGGTCAGCACGACGGCCAGCGCCTGCAGCGCGGCGGCCCAGGCGAAGTGCGGAAGCGCAAGGATCGAATAGAAGGCGCTCAGCTCGGGCATTCGCCAGTCGAGCGTGTCCGTCTGCTGTCCGAAGAAGATGGGCTTGCCGATCGCCTCCACGACGTATCCCATGCCGAGGCCGATGGCGAGGAAGTAGAGGGCCCACGGCCGGGCGCGGTGGTCTTCGACGAAGTGCTCGATGAAGAGCCATGAACCGTAGAGCAGCAGTCCCGCGCCGACGACCCGGGCGAGGTGGAACATCAACAGAACAGGAAGATGGGCCAGCCCGGCCAGATGGCCGAGCAGGATCCAGTAGACAAAGAAATAGACCGGCTGGCTCGGCTCGGTCGTATAGCGGTTGGTCCACGTCCAGTGTCCGTCGAGTCCCCCCCGCATCTTGGCGAGGTAGGTGTTGGCGTCGTCGGCCAGGAAGAAGAAACCCATGAAACTGCGCCCGCTCGGCTGCGCGTTGTGTGCGTATAGGTAGGGGAGCAGGGTTACGGTGGCGAGCACGCAGGCGACCACCAACCACGGCTGGGGCCGCCACCTCCTCACC
>CAXMLP010000502.1:0-2061 GCA_964194225.1 uncultured bacterium
GAGGACACCACCATCGCCGACCTCGCCGTGGCCACCGGCGTGGGCATGATCAAGACCGGGGCGCCGGCGCGCTCCGAGCGCGTCGCCAAGTACAACCGCCTGCTGGCGATTGAGCAGGAGCTGGGCCCCGCCGCCCGCTATGCCGGCGGCCGCCAGCTCGCCCGGACAGGGCATGAGGCCAGGTAGCCGCGCCGTCCACGCCGGCTACGAGAAGGCTTCGCGACGCCCTCTCAGTCCGCCGATCGTCCAGACCTCGGTCTACGTCTACGAGGACCTTGAGGATTACGACGCCGTCGCGCGCGGCGATTCCCCGGGCCACTACTACGCTCGCAACTCCAATGAGAACGTCGCCATGCTGGCAGAGGCGGTTGCCGACCTGGAAGGCGCGGAGGCGGGCACGGCAACGAGTTCTGGCATGGCGGCGATCGTTGTCGCGCTGGGAGCCCTGGCGCCGTCGCCCTGTCCGGTGGTTGCCCCGCTCGATCTCTATGGCGGAACCTGGTCACTCTTCCGGCACGAGCTCGAACCGGCGGGGTACACGATGCGGGCGGTTGACTTCCGAGACCTCGGGGCCTTCGAAGCCGCCCTCGACGGAGCTGGTCTGGTTGTCTGCGAGACGATCACCAACCCGTTGGTGCGCATCGCCGACCTCGCCGAGATCTGCCGCCTGGCGCGTGAGCGGGGTGTTCCAGTGCTGGTGGACAACACCTTCGCGACGCCGGTACTGTGCCGCCCGCTCGAATTCGGCGCCAGCCTGTGCGTCCACAGCGCGACCAAGTACATCGGAGGCCACAGCGATCTCACCGCCGGTGTCACCGTGGGTTCCGCCGCCCTGGTTCAGGCTGCCCACGCCCGCTCCGCCCGGCTCGGCACCACCCTCGGCCCGTTCGAAGCCTGGCTCGCCCTGCGCGGGCTGCGCACACTCGACCTGCGCGTGAAGCGGATGAGCGCCAACGCGCTCGCGCTTGCCGCCTCCCTGCGTGAGGCACCCGGGGTCGTGGCGGTGCACTACCCGTCCCTGCCCGGATCCCCCCAGGAGGAGCTGGCGGCGCGACTCCTGCCCGACGGAGCCGGCGGGATGCTCGCCTTCCAGCTCGATGGCGGCCGGCCGGCCGTCCAGAGGCTGATGTCCCGCCTCAGGATGGTCAGCTTCGCTGCCAGCTTGGCCGGCGTCGAGACGACCATCGCCCACCCGGAGGTCACCTCTCATCGCGGGCTGAGCCCCGAGGAGCGAGCCCGGCTCGGGATCCATTCCGGCACCGTCAGAGTCTCCGCAGGAATCGAAGAGGCGGCCGACATCATCGAGGACTTCCAGCAGGCTCTGGCTGGTGGACGGTAATTGCGCGTCTACACCTTCGTCCAGCTCGTCGAGCTCGCGCTCTTCGGGGTGGTCCTGGTCTACGCACTGCTCTCGACGCCCGACCGGCATCCCTCCCTGGCGCTGGTCGCCGGTGGGCTGCTCATCGGCAAGGCGGTGCTGAACATCCTGGCGCCGGAGGGCGGCTCCCTCCTCCGGCGCACAGTCATCGGCTACGGCATCGGCGCGCTCTTTGTCGCCTTCGGGGTGGTCCTCATCCACCTCTAGCCCGGCGAGTTAGGAATTCGGGGCCGGGTGGCCGCGGTTTCTAAACTCTGTGATGGTGGTCCACGCCCGCGCCGAACTTCGCCGGCTACTCGACCTGGTGGGCAATACCCCACTTCTTCGGATCCGGCTGTTCGAACGCGAACACCCCGGGCTCGAGGTCTATGCCAAAGCCGAATGGTTCAACCCGGGCGGTTCGGTCAAGGACCGGGCGGCGCTGGCGATGATCGAGGCGGGGGAGCGCACTGGGGCCCTTACCGCCGAACGCACGATCATCGACTCGACCTCCGGCAATACCGGCATCGCCTACGCCATGGTCGGAGCGGCCAAGGGCTACAGAGTCAAGCTCGTGATGCCGAGCAACGTCTCGGAGGAGCGCAAGCAGCTCGTCATGGCCTACGGTGCCGACATAGTCTGGTCCGACCCGTTGGAGGGTTCCGATGGAGCGATCAGGCTGGTGCGCGAGTTGATCGCGATGG
>CAXMLP010000503.1:0-2061 GCA_964194225.1 uncultured bacterium
AAGCCGTACCGGCGGGGTAGAGGTTGGCCGGAGGCGCATAACAATCTCAGCAACAGCCCTTCCGTTGGCAGTCCGCGATTTAAGCACACGAGGTCCGCCTGGCCCGAAGAGTCCGGGACCAACGGCAATCTCCGCGGTCACCGGCCGATTTTAAGTTGGATTCCGATCAGGCGGACGCAGCCGGCAACCGCGGCAATCGAGCGCACCATTGACTTCCATTCGGCCAGCGGACCGGGGGCGGAGTTGCGCTACGCTGCCGACGATGGGCAGGGTAGCGTTCGTCTCCGGCCACGTCCCTACTGTGACCGTGGAGATCGAGGCTCGCAATCTGCCCGGCAGGAGTTGCCGGCCGGATCCCTCGGGCGTGGGTTACGAGAACGTGCATGTCGGGCCCGGTTTGCGCGGCCAGGCCATCGACCTGGTGCCAGCCGATGCCGATGAGGCAAGGTGGTTCATCCCAGTGCAGGCTGTGACGGTTCCGGACGGAGCATTGGACTTCAAAGGAGCGCTGGTGCAGGGAGGTCGCGGGAATCGCTTCCTCTATCTGAACTGGGGAACGGTGGCTGCGGGAGGCTCGTTCACACTCTTTAGACGGGCCAAGATCTTTCTCTCGGACCTGCCGGCCGAGTTGCCCCAACAAGCGCTGGTCACCGGCGAGGCCGTGGTTGCGACGATCGACACAACGGATGCCCGCGGCAACCCGATCTGCGGGCGCGTCCTACCGCCCGCCATCGAGTGGTCCCTGGGCACCACGACACCGTCACAACGCTAGGAGCCGAGCTTCGCTGAATCGGCGATGATGCCTCAGTGGCGCGCTCGGCTGCACCTCTGAATCGAACCATGGGCCGCGCCACGGTGATGCTGGGAGTGAGCCTCCTGGTTCAAACTGCGGCTTCGCTCGGCAACAGCAGCATCGGGCCACTGGCACCCGTACTTGGACGCGACCTCGCCCTCTCCGCGGCGCAGTTCGGCCTGATCATCACGGCGTTTTCGCTTGGCGCGATCTCCACCCTTCTCCTTGCGGCGACCGCTGCGGACCGATGGGGGCCGCGCCGCCTCTTCCTGGCCGGTCCGGCGCTCATCGCGATCGGATTGGTGGCCGCCTCCGCCGCGACCAGCTTCGAACTCCTGCTTGCGTTCATGGCGGTGGCCGGGATCGGCAATGGAATCGCACTGCCGCCCACCACGCGGGCGGTGATGGAGTGGTTCGGGCCGGCCAACCGGGGCTCGGCAATGAGCATCAAGCAGACCGGGCTGCCGCTGGCCGGTTTCATCGTTGCCATCGCGGTGCCGCTTGGCGTGAGCCAGGCGGGCTGGCGCGGCAGCCTGCGCTTGATCGGGATCATCACCGTGATCTGCGGCGTCCTGGCCTTCGCGATCTATCGGGACGCGCCCGGCGGCCACGCCCCGGAAACGCGGCGGAGCGGTGGCCTGGCCGAGCTGATCCGCGACCCCCGCCTCCTTGCGGTCGGAGGCTTTGCCGCCCTCATGGCCGGCATTCAGTTGTCGCTGGTGGGTTTTCTCGTCCTCTACCTCCACCGCGCACTCGGCTACCCATTGGTGCTCGCCGGCGAGATGCTCGCCCTTGCCCAGGTCAGTGGCGTGGTCGCGCGGGTCGTGAGCGGGGTGCTCAGTGACCGCCTGTTCGGCGCCCGTCGGGAACCTGTCCTGGTCCTGATGGCCGCCGCCGCGATCGTGGGCAGTGCAGTTCTCACCTTCGCTCCCGCGAACACGCCCTTACCTCTGGTAGCACTCGTGATGGTCCTGCTTGGTTTTCGGCGGTCGGCTGGAGCGGAGTCTCGATGACTTTGGTGGCTGAGCTCGCGGGCCGAGAGCATTCCAGTTCGGCAGCCGGCCTGGCGCTGACCGCCAGCTATGTGGGCGTGATCCTCACGCCACCCTTCTTCGGCCTCCTGGTCGACGTAACCGGCGGCTATCGGATCCCGTTCGCCTCGCTGGCGCTCTTCGGGCTTCTGGCGCTCGCCTGCGCCCGCCGAGCGGGCGATGCCCGCGCCGGCGGACTGTAACGATTAAATGAGGTCCATCCGACGCCCCAGGGAG
>CAXMLP010000504.1:0-2453 GCA_964194225.1 uncultured bacterium
ACGTGCTCTACCTGCCGCCGATCCACCCGATCGGCCGGACCCATCGGAAGGGGCGCAACAACGCGGTCACTGCGGCGCCGGACGACGTCGGCAGTCCCTGGGCGATCGGCTCGGCCGAGGGTGGCCACAAGGCGGTCAACCCGGAGCTGGGCAGCCTCGAAGACTTCGCTCTGCTCGTGAGGACCGCTCGCGGGATGGGGATCGAGGTCGCGCTGGACATCGCTTTCCAGTGCTCGCCCGACCATCCGTATGTGAAGGAGTCGCCGGAGTGGTTCCGGCATCGCCCGGATGGCACCATCCAGTACGCGGAGAATCCGCCCAAGAAGTACGAGGACATCTACCCCTTCGACTTCGAGACCTCGGCCTGGAAGTCGCTCTGGAAGGAGCTGCTCAGCATCTTCCTCTACTGGGCTGACCAGGGCGTGCGGCTCTTCCGCGTTGACAACCCGCACACCAAACCCTTCCCGTTCTGGGAGTGGGTGATCGCCGAGGTGAAGAGACGGCATCCCGAGACGATCTTCCTGAGCGAGGCCTTCACGCGGCCGAAGATCATGTATCGCCTGGCCAAGCTGGGATTCACGCAGTCATACACCTACTTCGCCTGGCGCAACCAGAAGGCCGAGCTGATCGAGTACTTCACCGAATTGACCTCGCAGCCGGTTCGCGATTTCTTTCGCCCCAACCTCTGGCCGAACACCCCGGACATTCTCACCGACCACCTGCAGCATGGTGGCCGGCCGGCCTTCATGTCCCGCCTTGTCCTCGCCGCGACCCTCGGCGCCAGCTACGGCATCTATGGGCCCGCCTTTGAGCACGGCGAGGCGGTGGCGACCGCGCCGGGCAGGGAAGAGTACCAAAACTCCGAGAAATACCAGCTGCGGAACTGGCGATTGACGCGCCCCGACAGCCTGCGCGACTACGTCGCTCTCGTCAACGCAATTCGCCGTGAGAACCTTTCCCTTCACACCGACCGCGGCCTCCGCTTCGAGCCCGTCGATAACGACCAGCTGCTGGCGTACAGCAAGGTCAGCGAGGACGGTGCCAACCTGCTGCTGATCGTTGTCAACCTTGACCCATACCACACTCAGTCAGGCTTCCTCGAGGTGCCGCTCCATCGATGGGGCATCAGGCCCGACCAGCAGTTCCAGGTGCACGACCTGATCGCCGATGCCCGCTACTCGTGGCGGGGCTGGCGGAACTACGTCGAGCTCAATCCGTTCATCCAGCCCGCCCACATCTTCCGCATCCAGGGCCGTCTGCGCGATGAGACTGACTTCGATGCCTGGAACTAGCCCTGGCGGAGGTGGCGGGTTGCTGACTGATACCTGGTACAAGGACGCGATCATCTATGAGCTGCATGTGCGCGCATTCAACGATTCGAATGCGGATGGTGTCGGCGACTTCCCAGGGCTGATTGAGAAGCTCGATTACCTCAAGGACCTGGGCGTCACCGCCCTCTGGCTGCTGCCCTTCTACCCCTCTCCCGGGCGGGATGACGGATACGACATCGCCGACTACCTCACGGTCAATCCCGCCTATGGCGATCTGCGCGATGTGAGGCGGTTCGTCAAGGAAGCCCACCGGCGTGGTCTTCGCGTCATAACTGAGCTGGTCTGCAACCACACGAGCGATTCCCATCCCTGGTTTCAGCGGGCTCGCCGGGCCCGGCCGGGGAGCGCGGCGCGGGACTTCTATGTGTGGAGCGACACACCCGATCGCTACCGCGAGGCGAGGATCATATTCAAGGATTTCGAGACCAGCAATTGGAGCTGGGATCCGGTCGCGGGGGCCTACTACTGGCATCGCTTCTATTCGCACCAGCCCGACCTCAACTATGACAATCCGCAGGTTCTCAAGGCGCTCTTGAAAGTCCTCGACTTCTGGATGGAGATGGGCATCGACGGGCTCCGGCTTGACGCGGTCCCCTACCTTGTCGAGCGAGAGGGCACCAATTGCGAGAACCTGCCCGAGACCCACGCCATCCTGAAGCAGATCCGGCGCCACGTCGACGAACGCTTCTCCGGCCGGCTGCTGCTGGCGGAGGCGAACCAGTGGCCCGAGGATGCGGTGCACTACTTCGGCGACGGGGACGAGTGCCACATGAGCTTCCATTTCCCGCTCATGCCACGGCTCTTCATGTCGATCCAGATGGAGGATCGGTTTCCGATCATCGACATCCTGGCCCAGACCCCCTCGATCCCCGAGACCGCGCAGTGGGCGCTCTTCCTGCGCAACCACGACGAGTTGACGCTCGAGATGGTGACCGACGAGGAGCGCGACTACATGTATCGCGTCTACACGCAGGATCCCAGTGCCCGCATCAACCTCGGCATCCGGCGCCGGCTCGCACCGTTGCTGAGCAACAACCGGCGCCGGATAGAGCTGATGAATGGTCTGCTCTTCTCGCTGCCGGGCACGCCGGTCATCTACTACGGCGACGAGATCGGGATGGG
>CAXMLP010000505.1:0-2025 GCA_964194225.1 uncultured bacterium
GCACGGGTTCGAATCCCGTTGGGGGTGCAGCAGTGGACCTGTGGTGCAGTTTGGAGTGCACGCCGGCCTGTCAAGCCGGAGGTCGCGGGTTCAAATCCCGTCAGGTCCGCGGTAGGCCACAACACAAGGTCGGGTAGCTCAGCCGGTAGAGCGCGCGCCTGAAAAGCGCGAGGTCAGCGGATCGACGCCGCTCCCGACCACCAGTTCTCAGCTCGGCTGACACACGGCCGGTCGGTATGCAGAGAGTCGTCCCATCGACCAATTTGCCGACCAACTCGCTTGGCGCGAGCCCCCTGATCGGCCCAAATGCATCAGATTGCCGCCCGAACGCCCGATAGAGGAGGCACCAAGCGGGAAGAGAACGTGCGCAAGTTCGGGCTGGTCACGAAATTCACGGTCTTGAGCCTGATGATCATTGGAGGGCTGGGGTTCCTGCTTGCCCAAAGCGTGGCCGGTGAGATTCGATTCCGGGCGCTGAGCAGCGCCACGGAGACGGCGGTCGTTTCTTCTCGCCTCGGTATCCAACCTCAGCTGACGGCGGACGGGGTCCGAAATGGTCTCTCCCCCGAAGCCCTGAGCCGCCTCGATCGCTCGATCCGCAGCAACGACCTCGGCACCGCCATCTTCCGGATCCACATCTGGGACACCAAGGGCCGTCTTGTCTACTCCGATGACGCCACGCAGATCGGCCATACCTTCCCGTTGGATGATCACCTGAGGGAAGCCCTCGCCGGCCACATCGCGTCCGAGGTCAGCAGCCTGCAGAGGGCCGAGAACGCCCGAGATCGCAAAGCCGGACACCTCCTCGAGGTCTACGTGCCGATGATCTTTGCCGGCGACCGCATGCCGGCGGGGATCTTCGAGCTCTACGTGCCCTATCAGCCCATTTCGGCAGCCATTCACCACGACACGATGCGGCTCTACACCATGCTGACGCTCGGCCTTGGGCTCTTGTGGTTGGCCTTGTCCCGGATCGTGCTCGGCGCGTCCAGGCGGCTGCGCGACCAAGCCGCCGACAACCAGCATCAAGCCCTGCACGACAGCCTGACCGGACTCCCCAACCGGGCCCTCTTCGATGACCGTCTGCGTCAGGCGGTGACCGGCGCGCGCCGAACGGGATCCGGCGTGACCGTCATGTTGATGGACCTTGACCGCTTCAAGGAGGTCAACAACACGCTCGGCCACACCAGTGGCGATGCTCTGCTGCGCCAGATCGGTCCTCGCCTCCGACCCATGCTCCGTGGCGTTGACACCGTCGCGCGCCTGGGTGGTGACGAATTCGCCGTCCTGCTCCCAGGGATGACTGATCCCGAATCGGCGCTGGCCGTCGCCGGCGAGATGCGGCACCTCTTGTCCAAGCCATTTCCACTGGAGGACATCTCCATCGAACTCGAAGCCAGTGTCGGGGTGGCCCTGTATCCCGACCACGGCACGGACGCAGAGACGGTCATGGGCCGCGCCGACGCGGCCATGCACCGCGCCAAGTCGATCTCGACGGGCGTCGAGTTCTATCAGCCTGGCCACGACGGGTATAGCCGGGACCGCCTCAACCTGGTTGGTGAGCTGCGCCGAGGTATCGACGCCGGTGAGCTGGTGTTGCACTATCAGCCCAAGGCCGACCTGCGGACCGGACGCATCGACAGCGTCGAGGCGTTGGTGCGCTGGCAGCATCCCGACCGTGGCCTCGTGCCGCCGGACGACTTCATCCCGCTGGCGGAGCATACCGGTCTCATCCGGCCGTTGACCCACCTGGTACTCGACCAGGCCCTCGGCCAGTGCGCGGCGTGGCGGCGCGAGGGCCGGGAGCTCATGGTTGCCGTGAACCTCTCCGTGCGCAGCTTGCACGACCTCCGCCTCCCTGACGAGGTGCGGACGCTGCTGGCCGTCCACGGGCTGCCGGCCACCTGTCTGCAGCTCGAGATCACCGAGAGCACGCTCATGGCCGATCCGGAACGGGCGATACAGGTGGTGGCGGAGCTGCACGCCATGGGGATCGAACTGGCCGTCGACGACTTCGGCACCGGC
>CAXMLP010000506.1:0-5001 GCA_964194225.1 uncultured bacterium
GCCGTAGCCGCCGTGGATCTGCACCGCCTCGTCCGCCGCCCGCACAGCCAGCCGACCGCTCTTGAGCTTCGCCTGCGCGGCGGTTAGGGTGAAGTTGCGCCCCTGATCCTTCAGCCAAGCCGCCTTGTGGACCAGCAGCCGCGCGGCCTCGATCTCGGTGGACATGTCGGCGAGCTTGGCCTGGATCGACTGAAAGCTGGAGATCGGCTGCCCGAAGGCTCGTCGCTCACGCCCGTAGGCCAGCGCCTGCTCGAGCGCCCCCTGCGCGAGCCCGATCCCCATTGCGGCCACGCCGATGCGGCCGATGTCAAGGACATGGAGAAACTGGCGCAGGCCCGACCCCCGCTGTCCGACGAGATTCGCGGCCGGCACGTGACAATCGGTGAACGCGAGCGGGCGGGTATCGGAAGCGTTCCAGCCCATCTTTCGGTAGGGCTCACCAAGCTCGTATCCGGGCGTGCCGTTCTCGACCAGGAAGTTGGAGATCTCCTTGGCCCCATCGGTGGCCCCGGTCAGCGCCGTAATCACGACTAGAGCCGAGATGTCGGTGCCGGCGTTGGTGATGAACTGCTTGGAGCCATTGATGAGCCAACCGCCGTCCTGCGCCACCGCCCGGGTCTTCGTGTTGCCCGCGTCAGACCCGGCATCGGGCTCGGTCAGCCCGAACGCCGCGAGGCACTCTCCGCTACACAGACGCGGCATCCACTGGTGCTTCTGCTCCTCGGAGCCGAACAGGTAGAGCGGCTGGGTTCCGAGTGAGGTGTGCGAGCACAACGTGATCGCCACCGAGGAATCGATCCGGGCGAGCTCCTCGACCGCCAGCGCGTAGGCCAGCGAATCGCCACCCGCGCCTCCGTACTCCTCGGGAAAGGGGATGCCCATCAGATCGAGCTCGCCGAGCCGCTTGACGATCTCGTAGGGAAAGCTCTTGGTGCGGTCGAGATGCTCGGCGACGGGGGCGATCTCCTGCTCGGCGAAGTCGCGGACCGTCTCCCGCAGCAGCCGGTGATGGTCGCTGAGCTCGAAATGCATGCGGGCATTGTCCCAGCACCGCCTGTCCGCCGTCGTACGATCCGCGCGTGCTGGCGCGAACGACCCGAACCGGGCGGCGGGCATCCTCGCCCGCGGCTCCGCCTCCCAGCGTGCGCCTGGGAAGGTTGATGGACGGCGGATTGGCCCCCGCAATCCTGGCCATCGTCGAGCGCGGCGTGAGCCGCCGCCCGGGGTTGGCGGCGGACATCCAGGTCGAGGTCGAGCTGGCGGTGCGCGGCGGCTACCCGCCGGTCCGGATCCTGTTCGACGACAGGACGGTGCTGGTCGAAGATGGGCCGGCTCGTGACCCGGGCCTTCGCGTCGAGGGGGAGCTCGCGGACCTGATCAGCCTGCTGGTGGCCCCGCTGGCCGGCGGGGTGCCGCTGCCGATCACCGCGCGCGGGCGCACCGCGCTGGGCATGGTCGCTAGCCGGCGCGTCCGCGTGCGCGGGCGGCTCGGCCTCCTGCGCCGTCTGCTGGCGGTGATTCGAATCTGAGAGGGATGGCGCTCAGCGCACGGCGGCGTGTGCGGCCTGCACCAGTAGCCTGACGCCGAAACCGGTTGCCCCTTTACCGGTGAGGTAGGCGCGCGGAGCGTCGTAGGCCGTGCCGGCGATGTCCAGGTGGGCCCATGGCGTGTCGCCGACGAACGCGTGCAGGAACTCAGCTGCCGTAATCGCCGAGGCCTCGCGGCGCTCGCTCAGGTTGGTGAGCTCGGCGTAGCGACCCTTGACCATGGCGGCGTAGTCCTCATGCAGCGGTAGCCGCCACAGGAGCTCGCCGCTCGACTCCGCGCCGGCCTGTAGCTCCGCGGCCAGGGTCTCGTCGTTGCACAGCAGGCCGGCGTACACCGAACCGAGCGCCACCAGCACTCCGCCGGTGAGCGTGGCCACATCGATCAGTCGCTCGCTGCCCTCCCGGAGGGCGTGCAGGAGGCAGTCGGCGAGCACTAGGCGACCTTCGGCGTCGGTGTTGTTGATCTCGATCGTGGTGCCGTTCATGGCGCGGACGACGTCCCCGGGCTTGACCGCGCCGCCGCCGGGCATGTTCTCGGTAGCGCCGACCACACCGATGACGCGAATCGGTGCCTGGAGCTCGGCCAGAGCCGCGATTGCCTCAATCACCGCGGCGCCACCCGCCATGTCGAACTTCATCTCATGCATCTTCGCTTGAGGCTTCAACGACAGGCCCCCGGTGTCGAAGGTCACCGCCTTGCCGACGAAGCCCAGCACCGGTCCGTCTGCGCCGGGCCCCTCGTAGCGCAGCGTGATCAGACGCGCCTCCTGTGCCGAGCCCTGCGCTACGGCGGCGAACGCACCCATGCCCGCGTCGCGGATCTCCGCCTCGCTCAGCACGGAGATCGACAGACCCTCCAGACGGCCGGCGGTCTCGATCGCGTAGTCCGCGAGTGCGGAAGGGGTCAGGTCGTTGGACGGAGAGTTGGCAAGGTCCCGGGCTCGATTCTGCGCCGCGGCCAGCACGCCGGCCACGCGCACCGCCTCGGACACATCGTGGTGCGCGCTGAGCACCATCCGGCTGAGCGAGCTCGCGTTTTCAGCCCGCTTGTAGCGGTCGAACCGGTATGCGTGGAGAACGGTTCCGTGGACCAGGGCGCCGGCGATCGGATCGGGCACATGGTGCGGCAGCTCCCAGCAGAGCACCCGCGCCCCGAGCTCGAGGGCCCGGGCGTGGGCCTTCGCCGCCGCTACGCGGGCGCGCTCGGGCTGGAGATCCGGGCGTGATCCGAGACCGGCGAGGATGAACCGGCGCCCCTGGGCGTGTGTGACGGCGACGCGCCCCAGTTCGGTGCGCGCCTCTCCGGACTCCAACAGCGCCTGGAGCGTGCCCTCGGAGACATCGTGGGCGACCCGCTCCGCGTCGAAGACGCCCACCACGATGGTGTCCGCGTCGGTGTCGAGGGGTCCCTGGGTGGTCGCCTCGACGTGCACGCCGGGCACCCTAGCAACGGCCGCATTCACCGCGCGCCCACTGGTGCTCGTCGCCGTCCGTACGTTCGGGACCACTAGCATTGGGGCCACCCCCTCCAGCGAAATCGGAGTCTCCACCAGATGCCAAAGACCGTGATCCTCTCTGCTGCCCGCACGCCGATCGGCAAGCTCGGCGGCGGCCTGGCCAGCCTCGACGCGACGGAGCTCGGCGGGACGGCGATCAAGTGCGCCCTCGAGCGCGCGGACGTCGCCCCGGAGGAGGTCCAGCACGTCGTCATGGGCCAGGTCATTCAGGCCGGCCAGGGGCAGATCCCGTCCCGGCAGGCGCAGATCAAGGCCGGGATCCCCCGGGAGGTCCCCTCGGAGACGATCAACAAGGTCTGTGCATCCGGGATCCGGGCCGCGGGGCTGCTCGACGCCGCGATCCGCGCCGGAGACCTCGAGGTTGGCGTCGGCGGGGGCATGGAATCGATGTCCAACGCGCCGTACCTGCTCACGCAAGCCCGCTTCGGCTTCCGCATGGGCGACGCCAAAGCGATCGACTCGATGATCAACGACGGGCTCACCAACCCCTTCTCCGGCAAGCACATGGCCCAGGAGGCCAGTGAGGTCGCGAGCGAACTGGAGCTGACCCGTCCCGACATGGACCGCTGGTCGCTGCGCTCGCACGAGTTGGCGATCAAGGCGACCGATGAGGGGCGGCTGCCCGAGGAGATCGTGCCTGTCACGGTCAAGGGCAAGAAGGGGGACACGGTGGTGGAGATCGACGAGGCGCCCCGCCGCGACACCAGCCTCGCGACGCTGGCCAAGCTGCCGCCGATATTCGTCAAGGACGGATCCCACACGGCGGGCAACGCCCCCGGGGTCAATGACGGCGGTGGCGCGTTGGTGCTGGCCAGCGACGAGTGGGCCAAACGCAACGGCAAGACCGTGCTGGCCACCATCATCGCCCAGGCCCAGGTCGCCGACGACTTTGCCTACCTGGCCCGAACGCCGGCCAAGGCGGCCGAGAAGGCGCTCGCGAAGGCTGGCCTGAGGGCGGAGGACATCGATGTGTGGGAGATCAACGAAGCCTTTGCCTCCGTGACGCTGAACTCGATCCGGATGCTCGGCATCGACGAGGACCGAGTCAACGTCAACGGGGGCGCGGTCGCGCTCGGCCACCCAATCGGCGCTTCGGGCGCCCGGATTCTGGGATCGCTCGTGCTCGAGCTGCGCCGGCGCGGTGGTGGCATCGGGTGCGCAGCAATCTGCTCGGGCGGAGGCCAGGGCGATGCCGTGCTGGTGGAGGTGAACGGGGGCTGAGCTCGACGGCCGCCTTCTTCGATCTGGACCGGACCCTGATGCAGGGGTCCTCGGCCTTCCAGTTCGGGCGGGCGGCCTACCGGGCGGGGCTGCTCTCCCGCCGGCGGTTGGCCGCGGATGCGTGGGCGAACATCCAGTTTCGGCTGCGTGGGTCGACCGATGAGGGCACGAAGGCGCTGCGCGAGCGCATCTCGAAGTCGCTCGCCGGCACGCGGGTGGTCGACCTCGAGCGGCTCGGCCCCGATGTCCTCGCGGGCATCCTGCCGCGGCTGTACCCGCAGATGCTGACGGTCGCACACGAGCACCAGGACGCCGGGCGACGCGTGTACATCGTCACCGCCGCCTCGCACGAGCTGGCGGAGATGCTCGCGCGGGTCCTCGGGTTCGACGGCGCTATCGGATCTCGGTTCTCCGAGGCCGTGGACGGCGTCTACACCGGAGCGCCCGTAGGCCTGTTTGTCTATCGCAGCGACAAGGCCGAGGCGATCCGGCGCCTGGCCGCACGCGAGGACATCGACCTGGACGCCTCGTTTGCCTATTCCGATTCGGAGTCAGATCTGCCGATGCTGCAGGTCGTCGGCAACGCGGTCGCGGTAAACCCGGATCGGGAGCTGCTCCAGGTCGCCCGCCGGGAAGGATGGGCAGTGCTGCGCTTCGATCGTCTTGGGCGGCGGCTGAAGATGACTGTCGCGCTCGCCGGCGCGGCAGCGGCGGG
>CAXMLP010000507.1:0-4265 GCA_964194225.1 uncultured bacterium
CAGGTGCAGGGACCAGGCCTGGGGTTCGCCGGCGCGAGTCGCTCGCTAACGGGAGCGCGCCGGCCCGGGTACGGGTGCATTGCGTACTCGGCGGCGCATGAATGCTGCCCATTCTAAACCGGGGGCAGGTGCCTGGCCAGGAGACCGCCCCTGGCGCGGGCGGGTCGGCGGGTACGATCGATCAATGACGCCGGCGGAGTTTCGTGAGCTGATCCCAGCCACCCGGGAAGGCGCCTACCTCAACACCGCCACCTACGGGCCTGCCTCCGATGCGACGGTGGCGGCGATCGAGGAATTCGCCCGTTCGTGGTCGCACGGCACCGCCCATTTCGAAATCTGGGAGGAGGCGGGCGAGGAGTGCCGGCGACTATTCGCGAGCCTGCTCGATGCGCCGGTCGAGGACATCGCCATCCAACCGTATGTGAGCACCGCCGCGGGCGCCATCGCCAGCCAGCTGCGGCCGGGTGAGCGAGTGGTGGTCAACGAGATGGAGTTCGCCAGCAACCTGTGGCCCTGGCTCTTCCAGCGTGACCGGGGAGTCGAGGTCGCCGTCGTGACCGCCCATGGTGGGCGCTGCGAGGTGGCCGACTATGCCACCGCGATCGGCGATCGGGTCAGCATCGTCGCGGTCAGCGCCTTTCAGAGCGCAAACGGGTGGCGGGCGCCGCTGCGCGAACTGGCTGATCTCGCCCACCGTGCCGGCGGGCTGCTCTTCGTCGATGGCTGCCAGGGCGCCGGTGGCATCGACCTCAACCCCGCCCGAGACGGTTTTGACATCCTCGTGAGCGACTCCTACAAGTGGTTGATGGGACCCCGCGGCGCGGGATACATGTACATCTCGGAGGAGGCGCGCGAGCGCACCCGGCCGGTAGCGATGGGCTGGCGCTCGGCCCGCGATCCGCAGAACACCTATTACGGGGTCGAGATGGACCTCTCGCCAACCGCCTCACGGTTCGATTCGTCGCTGAGCTGGCTGGCCATGGTGGGCGACCGCCAGTCTCTGGGCCTTCTCAACGCAGTGGGCATCGCAGCCATCGAGGCGCACAACCTCAAGCTCGCGGCCCGCTTTCGGTCCGGGCTGAAAGCCATGGGGATCACCTCGGACGAGTTTGCGGAAAAGGAGCGATCGCCGGTGGTTGCGGTGACCCTCCCGGACCCCACGCATAGCGTGGCTGCGCTGGCCAGGGCGGGGGTCACGGCAGCCAAGCGAGCCGGTGGGGTCCGCTTCAGCTTCCACGTGTTCAACAACGAGGAGGATGTGGACCGCGCCCTGGCGGCGCTGGCCGCCGGCGCCTAGCGAACCGACTTTGAGTCAGCCCCCCACCTAACCTCCCCCCGCATGGCGGGGGGAGGACCTGAAAGGAGGTTGGAGGGAGGATGAATCAAAGTCCTCCCCCCATGAGGGGGGAGGTTGGAGGGGGGGCTTACGCGGGTCAGATGACGTTTTTCTCAGCCTTCAGGTTGCCTGCGGCGAACCGATCATGACCAAGCTCGGAGAGGTCAACCTCGGATCGCCCTTCCACGAAGAGCTGGGCGAGCAGGTCACCCGCCGCGGGGGCCTGCATGAAGCCGTGGCCGCTGAACCCGCAGGCGCACCAGAAGCCGCCAACTTCAGCGACCGGGCCGAGGATCGCCTGGTGGTCGGGCGTGACCTCGTAGAGGCCCGCCCAGGCCGCGCGAATTCCTGCCCGCTCGAGGGCGGGCAACCGGTGGAGGGCGGTTTCGATGACTCTCTCCATGAACGCGGGGTTGGTTTCGGTGGAGAAGGTTGGCGGATCTTCGCGGTCGCTCATGCCGAAGAGCAGCCCGTCTCCCTCCGGGTGGAAGTAGAAGGTGGTGGCGAAGTCCACGGTCATCGGCGAGCGGCGGGGGACCTCGGGGACGTGGTCGGTGACCCAGATGTGCCGCCTATACGGCTGGACCGGGATATCCAGCCCCGCCAGCCGGCCGACTGCACCCGCCCAGGGGCCGGCGCAGTTGAATAGAACCGGGGTGGCCACAGCGCCGACGCTGGTCCTCACCCCCGCGATCCGGCCAGCGACGAGGTCGATGCCAATGACCTCCGCGCCCTCCCGCAGGCGGGCACCGAGGCGGCGAGCAGCCCCCGCGTAGCCCATCGTCACCGCGTCGGGGCTGGCGATGCCGTCGGTTGGGCAGAAGGTCGCGCCGAGGACGTCCTCGACGGTCAGTGCCGGGACCAGCTCACGGGCACCGTCCGGGTCGAGCCAGCGCGCCTCCGTCAGGCCGAGGCGGTGCCACATTTCGAGCAGGCCGCGAAATTGGGCCGCCTGCTCCGCCCCGGTCAGCAGGATCAGGTACCCGACCTGGTGGAAGTCGGCGGGCACCCCCACCTCAGCCTCGAAGCGCTCCAGCATTCTCACGCTGCGCATCTGGATCCGGACGTTGACCTCAGTCGAGAACTGCTGGCGCACACCACCGGCGTTCCTGGCCGTCGAGCCAGAGCCGAGCTGACCACGCTCCAGGAGCAGCACGTCAACACCCCGCTGGGCCAGGTGGTAGGCGAGCGAGCAGCCCATGACCCCCCCGCCGGCAATGACTACTTCGGCCGTTTCCACGCCCTGCCCCAGAACTCGAAGATGATCTTGAGAGCCGCCAGGCTCGTGATGTCATTGTGGTCGGCGTTGGGGGCGACCTCCACGACGTCGAGGCCGACCAGCCGGGCACCTCCGGCCAGCTCGGCCATGAAGTCGAGAGCCTGGCGGGTGCTGAGGCCGCCCCCGGACGGGACCTCCGTCCCGGGCGCGGCGGCTGGATCGAGGACGTCGATGTCGAAAGAGACGTGCAGCGGGCGGCCGGCCGCCCACTTGACCACCAGGCGCGCGGTTTCGGCAGGGTCTTTCGCCATTGCCGGGGAGCCGATCAGGAACATCCTGTGGTCGCGGATGAAGTTGAGCTCCTCGACGTCGTAGTCCCGTCCGCCCACGATGCCGGCGCGGGACGCCGGGATTCCAGCCACTTCGAGCGCCCGCCGGAGCGCGCAGCCACACGTCCAGGCACCCCCGCGAGAGAAGTCGCAGAGATCGGGATGGGCATCCACCCAGAGCACCGCCAGGCCGGGGTGGCGCCTCGCCTGGGCGGCGACGACCGGGATGCCGGCGCAATGGTCACCGCCGATGACAGTGAGAAGCTTGCTGGCGGGCACCGCTGCGAGGCGGTCGGTGAGATTGGGATGGCTTGATTCGATGTCCGCGCCGGCGTCGAGGTCGCCGAGGTCGTGAACCGCCATCCCGGAGAGGTGCCGGCCATCCTCGGTGACGGGCGGCATCACTGCGCTCAGATCGCGGATCCGGCCTGGCGCACCCGCGGCGCCTTTGCGGTACACCGCCGAACCGTCATAGGGAATCCCGGCGACCACCACATCGGCGGCGTCGAGCGTGGCGCCGGCCAGGCCGGCCCACGGCAGCAGACCGGTCAGGTCCATCAAGGCCGGACTGCCCTCAAAGCGTTCCCGAGATGCAGACGCGGTCGAGGATTGCCCGCACCGACCCCCCGGCTACCGGCCTGATACCGGAGTGGGGCGGCTCATCGAGGAAGGTCGTTGGCGCCATAGTGGCCGAGGAAGGGGATTTTCTGGCCGATCCTCATGATGTAGGGAGCAACTTTGGACGCCTTCATCTGGGGTCGGATGAAGTCCTCGTGGAACGTCTTCAGGTTCTCGAGCTGGCCAACGGTGGCGAGGCTGGCCTGCTGTCCGGTTTTCGTCTGTTCCTTCAGCCGCTTCAGATCCTTGGGGTCGACGAGCGCGGCGGCCAAGGGGTTGGACTGGATCTGCTTGGTCAGGGTGGCGACCTGCGCCTGCGTCAGCTTGGCGTTGCTGGTCAGGGGCGCAAAGGCGCGGTCGATCGTGATCAGCCCGCTGAGCACGAAGTAGATGACACCGATCGCAATGAGCACGTTGAGGAAGACGCCCAGGAAGCCGTCGAGGCCGCGCGCGATCGGCATCCGGTGCAGTGCGCCGCCGGCCATGCTGCCGGCGTACCCGGCGATGACCGCGATGACCAAGGCCAGGAAGATGGCGACGATCAGGTTCGCGTGAAGGTACTTCTCGACCGAGCCGAGGTATTGGACGCGGTACCTGTAGATCAGAAAGAGCGCGCCGAAGAAGAAGACGTAGGTCGCCAGCGGCTGGATGATTCCTCGTTGGAAGCCAACGTAGAGCGCGATCAAGAGAGTGATGACGACAGCGACGTCGAGGATCGGCAGCACGTTGTCGGCGGCGGCCGCGGCCGCGGCCGCTGTCGGGG
>CAXMLP010000508.1:0-9219 GCA_964194225.1 uncultured bacterium
CGGAGCAACGGCGACCAGTGCAGCCCAGAGACCGAGTGCCGAGGAGGCTCCGGATGCCACCGATTCGAGGGTGATGGCGCCACCGACGACAGGTAGCCAGGTGGGAATCGTCGCGATCACATCGCGGCCGGAATGTCCGATCAGCGTGTTGATGAGAATCGCCCCGGCGGCTGCCACGCCCATCGCCATCACCACCGGACGGAGCGAACGCGGGCGGGCATGCGTCACGAGCACCGACGTGCCGGCGAGGAGAACCAGGCCCCGGTAAACGGGGTTGGTCGTCAGCAGCGCTATGGTCACGGACGCGACGCACCAGATGGCGAGCGCGCGAGGGTTCACGACCGACGACGGACGGCGAGGCGCACCACCAACAGACCGCCGAGCATACCGAAGGCGGCCGAGGCGAGCAGCCAGCGGAGATCCAGGCGACCCGGCTCCGAGGTGCGCGCAGCTGCCCGCTCGCCGAGTACGGCGGGAGGCTTCGGGCTGGACGACGGCGGCTGATCTGTCGGAGTCGGAGCCGGGCTGGGCTCCGCTGTCACGGTGACGGGTCCGCCGGGTTGGTTCGAGGGCTGGATTATTGCCGTGGCCGGTGGCCCCGCATCTGGCGAAGCCCCGGGACTCGAGGCTGGTGGAGCTGGGGTCGCCGGAGTCGGGAGTGAGACTGGAGCGGGACACGGTCCGGCCGCAGGCGGCGGAATCGGCGGCCCGGTCTGAGGGTCGTAGCGAAAGCCGGCGGCATCGCCGTCCAAGTACTGCTGGCGGCTCACCCCAAACCGGGTGATGGCCCAGGCGCCACCGGCGTGAGCGATGAACGTTGCCCAGAAGGGCTGCCCGGACTGGAGGCAGTTCGAGGGGTAGGTCCTTGGCTCGTAATCGACCTGGCAGACAGCCTTTCCCAGCGAGCCGTATTCCGAAAAGCCCCACTCGATCCCACTTGCGTTCAGCACCTGCTCGCCGGTGATGTTTTCACCTGTGAACGCAACGCACGCGGTCAGGACTCGCCCGTCGCCGTGCTGGACGACGACCGCCACATGATGCTCACCTGCCGCACGTGCACAGGTCGGGCGCCCCTGTGCGGCGGGCGCCGCCACCATGCCGGCGGCGACCAGCAACAGGGCCAGAAGGACCCCGGCCGCGACACGAACCAGCTGCCTCATGACATCAATTCAACGTCTCGAAATCACCGTCTCCGCCACAGAAAAGCAGCCAGCGACCCGGCGAGTGCCGCAGCCGCGAGACCGACCGCGAGGTAGATGACAAGCGGATTGGGGCCGCCGCCGCCGGTGCTGCCGGCCCCGGTGGGCCGGGGGGCGGCTGAAGCGGCCGGGGTTGGCGACGGCGATGGAGAGCCTTCGACCGACGGTGTCGGGCTCGGGGTCGGCGGCGGCGCCACTACGGGCAGAGGGGCTGGCACGGGGGCGAGGTCAGCCGGGTCGTTCACCGGCGCCGGTGAGGCGGGGGCCGGCGCGGCGGCCGGGGCGGGGGCCGGAGGCGGAGTCGGAGTCGGGGTCGGAGTCGGGGTCGGAGCAGGGGTCGGGGTCGGGGCCGGGCGCGGGCCGGGAAGCGCAGCACCGGCGGCAAATAAGGGAAGGACCGGGAATGGAATGCGCTCGAGTCCAGCCGGCACCTGGCTGGTGGTCGCCGGGTCGGCAGCGGCGCCCCCGTATCCAAAGCCCCCGCTGACCGGGGTCTGAAGATTCTTGAGGCTGGTCAGGACCGTGTTTCCGTTGACGGCCCAGGCGGTCGCGGCTGGGTCCTGGAAGGCGGCCACCAGCGCCTGAAGGACGAGGGCATCGGAGTCCGGGTCACTGAAGGGTGGTCCGTAGGTGGCGGAGTTCTGGTACGGGAAGCCACCGTCGCCAAGCTGCTGGGTGTGCAGCCAGGCGATGGCCCTGAGGTCAGCGCTGTGATTTCCAGCCGCGGCAAGGGCCATCAGGGCGATCGCTGTCGAGTTCGTATCCCCGGCCGTGGCGTCCTTGGCCGACTGATAGTTCCAACTGCCATCGGCATCCTGCAGCCCCGTCAGCCAGGCCACGGCGGCAGTCGGAATCGTCGCGGCAACGCCCTTGAGCGCCAGGATGGAGAGGGATTGACCGAAGGTCGAGCCGTCCCCGAAAGCTCCTGGCTGAACCTTGCCGTAATAGCCGTTGAGCTGACTGACCAGGTCCCGGGAACCGGTGGGACCGCGAAAGCTCGTCGGGTCCAATCGGCCGGCGACCACCGCCAGGATCAGCTTGGCGGTGCCCCCTGCGTTGGTCGGATCCTGGGTGGCGAGATAGTCGTAGACCGATTTGCCACTGGGCGCCCGCAGCGTCGAAGGGTCGATGCGGGCTGCCGCCGCTCCCATCACGAAATCCTCAGTCGCGCCCGGGCCTCCGAACCCGGGGACGGAGCCGTCTGTCTGCTGGTTGGCAGCGAGGTAGGTCAGGGCCGCAAGAGCGGAATCGCCCTCGACGCGCGTGCTGTAGCTCGATGGATAGGCCGCGCGGATGGGGAACGGCATCAGCTCGAGGGCGGCCGGCACCTGGCTCGTGGTGGCGGCGTCGGGGGCTGCTCCTCCGTATCCGAAACCGCCGGTCGCGGGATCCTGCAGCGCGATCAGATTGCTGTAGGGCGTCTTCCCCGAGCGAGCCCACCCGCCCAGGCTGTTCGCTTCCCCGGTCGCGATCAGCGCCTGGATTACAAGGGCGTCAGAATCCGGGTCGCTGAAGGGCGGGCCATAGGTGCTGGAGTTCTGGTACGGGAACCCCCCGTCGGCGAGCTGCTGTGTGCGCAGCCAGGTGATGGCCGTGGCATCGGAACTGTGAACGCCCGCGGCGGCCAGCGCCATGAGTGCGATGGCGGTGGAGTTGGTGTCCCCGGCGGTCGCGCCCGCCGCCGACAGGTAGTTCCAGCTGCCATCGGAAGCCTGCAGCGCCTGCAGCCAGGTCACGGCGGCCGCGGGAATCGTCCGTCCAGCGCCGTTCAGGGCGAGGATCGAGAGCGATTGACCGAACGTTGAGCCGTCCCCGAAAGCTCCTGGCTGAGCCTTGCCGTAATAGCTGTTGAGCTGCCTGACCAGGTCGCGGGCACCGGAGGGACCGCGAAAGCTCGTCGGGTCCAGTCGGCCGGCGACCACGGCCAGGATCAGCTTGGCGGTGCCACCCGCGTCGGTCGGATCTTGGGTGGCGAGGTAGTCGTAGACCGATTTGCCGCTGCTCGCCCGCAACGCCGAGGGGTCGTACCCGGCTGCCGCCGCGCCCATCACGAAGTCCTCGGTCGCACCCGGGCCGCCGAAGCCGGGGATCGAGCCGTCGGCCAGTTGCTGGGACTCGAGGTAGCGGATCGCACGCGAGGCGGGGTCGTTGTGGGCCTGGGCGGTGGTCAGGAGGACCGAGCCGAGCGTCGCGACGAAGACCAGGGCCGACAGTAGCTTGCGCACCGAGGCAACTCCTCAGCGGTCGAACTCCGAGCCACCATTCAGACAGGCCGCCCCACCGCAGAGGAGACCCCCCGTTTCGCGCAGGGGCTTCGTTTCCTGTTCCTCGGACCGGTCTCCTGGCTTGCGGATCAGTGCGCCCCGGCAGCCTTCCCGGGCCTCAGGCCCAGTGGCACCTTGCCGGTCGCTCCCCGCTCACAGTTGCGCGACAGCTCCGGATTCACACCGGAATTCCCTGGCACCCGAGGACGACTGGTGGAGATACTACAGTCCGGGCCAACCGCCGGCGCAGAGATCAGCGACCGGGGGCGACCGAATCCTCCACGCCGAACACCGAGGCCTGCCTACCGCTGGCGACCTGCTTCACGCAAAGGCCGGCGATGCAGCCGCGGGCCGTGCAATCGGGGGTGCAGAGGTGACGAGAGGCGCAGCCGTTGCACAGGACCGGGCCCGGACAGATGGTGCAGGTGTAGAACGACGAGGCTTGAAGCGGCGCCTGGCACTCGGTGCAGAGCACCGGCACCAGGTCCAGCTGGTCGAACCCGCCGTCCTGCAACCGGATTCCCGGCAGCCAGCCGACGGGGTGCTCAAGTCCCCAGCCGGCGAAGCAGAAGGAGTGGTATTCGCCATTTTCACCGCACGGGTCGATCGGCTCCTCGAGCAGCTCCAGGGACAGTTCTCGACCCAACCAGCGGGCGTCCAGGCGGCCGCGCTCGACACAGGTGATCACCGCGCGGCCACCGGCTGACAGGAACTCTCGAAGTAGATCAGCCGGCGCCTCACCCCAGAGCGGATCCACATGCGCCAGCCCGGCAGCTCGCACGCGCGCCTCGTACCAATCGCGGACATCCTGGAGGTGCAAGTTGCCCATCACGATCGCCTCCACGCCGTCAGCAACGAGATTCGCGAGCGTCCGTTCCAACGCTTCGCTCATCCCACTCCAGGCGATTGGAACCGGGAGGAACTCCACTCCGACGGCGGCCGCCTGAGCTTCCAGCAATCGGCGCCGGGTCGCGTGGAACCGGACGCGCTGCGAGGTGGAATCGAAAAACGACACCAGCTTGCTGAACTCGTAGCCGCTCGCCCGCGCCCTCGCCATTGCCATGGTCGAATCCTTTCCGCTCGACCAAAGCATCGCCGCCTGCATGCGTGCGGAAATCTACAGGTTGCCGCCCGGGTAGCTTTCTATCCGAATACAATTCGGCCGCAGCTCGACTGCACGCCATGGAACAGCTGAGCATCTTCCTGCCCCTCGCCTCGATGGCCGTCACCGCCATGTTTGCGCTCTTGGTCTTCGACCAGTGGCGCCAGCGACGGCGCAGCTTCCAGCTGGTCTGGTCGGCGGGCCTGGTCTTTTACTCGGTCGGAGCCGGCTGTGAATTCGCCGGCGCCCTCTTCGGTTGGAATGAGCTCCTTTACCGGGCGTGGTACGTCGGCGGAGCGCTCCTGACCGCCGCCTTCCTGGGCATGGGGACCGTCTATCTCCTGCGCCGAACCCGCTTCGGCTATTTCGCCGCGGCGGCGATCTTTCTCGGTGGCCTGGTCGCGCTGGCTGCAGCGAGGAGCTACCGGGGCTCGCAAACCACGGCTGAGTTGGTGTTCGCGGTCGCCACCGCGGGAGCGATAGCAGTGGTTTACGCGACGGCACGACACCGCTCCAGCGCGGCACATCTCACGCTGGCCATCCTCATCGCCGCCTCGCTCGTGGCCGCCGCCGCCGTACTGGCGTCCCCGCTTCCCGCGCCCGGCTACGCTCTCAACCCGCACACGCACGCGCCGGTCGGCTCGGCCTTCCCCGGTTACGTTCGAGTCCTGACGCCGGCCTTCAACATCGCCGGCGCGCTGTGTCTGGTCTTCGGAGCGATCTTTTCCGCCTACGTCTACATGCCCAAAAGCAAAGTTCTTCGAGCTCGCCGGCTGGCGCCGGTGGTGGCGCAGCTCTATGGCGCCTCGGCGGTGGCGGTCAACCTGGCGGCGTCCCTTCCTCGAGCTGTCACGGCTCTGGTTCGCGGGGAGCTGAACAGCCGGGTTCCAGCCACCATCCTGATCGCCGCCGGCGGCTTCGTCCCCAGCATCACAAGCGGCCTCAACCGCTTTGGAATCACATGGGGCTTTTTTCTGGGGGAGCTGCTCGGAGCCCTGCTGATCCTGGCCGGATTCCTGGTGAGCGAAGAGGTGCTGGCGCGGGCGGGGACGGCCTCAGAGGCGTGGGGCGGCCGCGGCGCGCGGCCCCGGGTCGGCTAGGGCTTCGCGGACTTCACCGCGATCGTGTCGGGGGAAACCGAGCGCCAGGCCAGTTGCGCAAGCCCCGACCGACCCGGGACCGCCGAGCGACCCGCCGTCAAGCGCGAATTGCGAGCCGGTGCATGGATCGATGAAATTGGCCTGCACCGGCTGGAAATTGACTGAACAGCCGAGATGCCCGTTCACCGCCAGGGCGAGCAGCTTGCCTCGGTGGCGAACCAACCAACCCGCTTGGGCGGTCCCGTCGCGGATCTCCCGACCCCCACCCCGCACGATGAACTGCGTTCCAACGGGCGCTTCGAACCTCACCGCCTCACCCTCTCTGAGAGTGGCGAGCGGCGCCGCTAGGCGAACCCCGACTTCGGGCGCGCTCCTTTCGGGCCATGTATAGGCCAGAAAGACGACGACCACAGTTACGGAGATGATCGCGAGGATGGCGGCCAGGAGCGGCTGCAGCAGGTCTCCCGCCGGCCTTCGTCCTGCGAACGGGATCGTCAACGCCTCCGGAGCAGGCTGCGCGCCGCTTTGACGATGTGCGGGGCTGTGATTCCCGCCGCGTCCATCAGCTCCTCCGGCTTGCCCGAGGTGGGCAGCTCGCGGACCGCCAGATGGGCCACGCGCGGCGGCTGCGCCTCCATTGCGAGCGCCTCCATCACCGCTGCGCCGAGGCCACCCTCGGGAGAGTGGTCCTCGACGATGACCAGCCGTCCGCCCGTCACCCTCGACGCCTGGCGAATGGTTGCGTGGTCGATCGGCTTGATCGAGTAGAGGTCGATGACGCG
The DNA here is from genome assembly GCA_964194225.1 of uncultured bacterium. Taxonomy (GTDB): domain Bacteria; phylum Chloroflexota; class Dormibacteria; order Dormibacterales; family Dormibacteraceae; genus CAXMLP01. Next base: position 6,448 of record CAXMLP010000508.1, read on the forward strand.
GGCCTTGATTCCGGCCTTCGAGAGGATTGACGCAGCCTCGAGGCATTGATGGAGCGTGACACCCGCCCCAATCAGGGCGACCTGGTCTCCGGCACTCTTGCGAACCACCCTGCTCCCGCCGATGTGGAACTTTTCGCCGGGGCCGTAGAGCACCGGGTAGGCGCCCCGGGTGGTTCTCAGGTAGACAATCCCCTTCCGGTGCGCCATCTGCTCCACCAGCTGCACGGTTGAAACCGCGTCGCTTGGATAGAGGATTGTCGAGCCATTGATGGCGCGGAGGGAGGCGAGGTCCTCGAGGGCCATCTGGGAAGGTCCGTCAGTGCCGATCTCACAGCCGGCGTGCGAGCCGACGAGACGAATATTCGCCTGCGAAATCGCCGCCATCCGGATGAAGTCATAGGCCCGGCTGAAGAAGGCGGCAAAGGTCGATGCGAAAGGGATGTAACCACGGACCTGAATGCCCACGGCGGTGGCCACCAATTGCTGCTCGGCGATGAACATCTCGAAGAACCGCTCGGGACGGGCCTTGGCGAACTCGTCAGCGAATGTGGAATTGCTGACCTCGCCGTCCAGGGCCACCACACCGGACAGCGCGGCGAGAGCGACCAGGGCGTCCCCGTAGGCCTTTCGGGTGGCCACGGCGTCGCCCTTCCTGTACGCGGGCAGCTTGACCACTCCCCCCTTCCCCGTACCCACCGACCGGCCCGCCTTTGGCTTGATCGTCGCCACCTTCAGATGGCGGATTCCGCCCAGCTCCCTGATCGCCCGCTCCGCCATGTCGGCCGGCAGCGCCTTGCCATGCCAGCCCTCCTTGTTGGCGATCTCGCTGAACCCGCTTCCCTTGATTGTCCGCGCGATGATCACCGTCGGCCGATCGGTCGCGGCGCGTGCTTCACCGAGCGCCGTGTCCACGGCTCCCACGTCGTGACCGTCGATCACGAGGGCATGGCATCCGAACGCCTCGACTCGCCGCTTGTAGACGTCGGTGTCCCAACCGAACTCGGTCTCCCCGCGCTGGCCCAGCCGGTTGACGTCGAATATCGCCGTGAAATTGGAGAGTTTGTAGTGAGCGGCCTTGTCGAGCCCCTCCCAGATCGAGCCCTCCGCCAGCTCACTGTCCCCGCAGACGGTCCAGACGTGGAAGGGCAGCTTGTCGAGATACCTGCCGGCAAGGGCGACACCGACCGCGATTGGAAGTCCCTGACCGAGCGAACCGGTCGCCACGTCAACCCAAGGGAGCACCGGCGTGGGATGCCCCTGAAGGCGCGAGCCGAACTTGCGGAAGGTCATCATCTCCTGATCGGTGATGGCGCCCGCGGCTTTGAACACCGCGTAGATGAGCGGTGAGGCGTGCCCCTTGGAAAAGATCAGGTGATCGTTGGTGGGCTCGTCAGGCCTCTTCCAGTCGTAGTGAAGATGCTCCGTCAGCAGCACGGCCAGGATATCCGCGGCGGACATTGACGAGGTGGGATGGCCGGAGCCGGCGGCTGTACTCGACCGGATGCTGTCAATGCGAAGCTGCTTGCCGAGCTCCGTCAGAAACTTGAGATCGGCGGGCATTTTCCTGTTCTCCTTGCTCGGCCCGAGGTGGCGAGGCTCGCTTGGGCTCGATTCTCCCTGGTCAAAACTAGCATCGGCTGCGCCGGAGATCCCGGCGACCGCTCCGGAGCCGGCCTCCTGCGCTCACCAGCGCCAAAGGATGACACCTCATCGGGTCCGGTTCAATGTCGGCTGGAGGTTCCTGCCGGCGAGCGCCGACAGGGCGTCAGCGGGTCTGCGACGCAGCGGGCAGCGCGTCCCGCTCCACCGCAGGCAGGCCGACCGGCGGCTGCCGCGCGCGAGCCTGGGCGGTGACGATGACGGCAACTCCAGCAATGGTCACAGCTCCACCTGCGATCGTCCGCAGGATGATGTCCTCCCCGAGCAGCACATGACCCAGGAACACCGCGATCACTGGATTGACGTAGGCGTACGTGCCAACCAGTCCCAACGGGGCGTTCTTGATGAGCCACAGGTAGACCCCAAAGCCGAGGATCGCGCCGAAGAAGAGCAGGTACACGAAAGCGACCTCTGAGCGCAACGACAGGTTTGCCGGATGGAACCTGGCGGCGTCCCCCGTGACCACGGAGAGCACGCCCATCAGCACACCGCCACAGAGCATCTGCATCCCCGCGACCTGGAAGGGGCTGTCGGGCAGGTCGGCGTACTTCGCGTAGACCGAGCCGGCGGCCCAGCCGAGCGCGGCGAGAAGGACTGCGACCAGGCCGATCAGCTCACCGGGCCGGAAGGCGGCCGGACCGCCAAGGATGACGAGCCCGCTCAGGCCCAGTCCCAAACCGATCGCGGTGGGAAGAGTGATGCGATCGCGGTAGATGAGGCGGGCGAGGAGCGTCATCCAGATCGGGATGGTCGCCAGCACAATGGCGGCGAGGCCGCTCGACACGTACTGCTCCCCCCAGCTGACGCCGCCATTGCCGAAGGCCACGAGACCAGTGCCGGTCAGCAGCGTCGAGAACCACTGGCGGCGTGTCGGCCAGCTCTGGCGGAGGCCGCCGCGCAACGCGACCCAACCAAGGAGCAGCACGCCGGCGAGCGTGTAACGGACTCCCGAGAGCAGGAAGGGCGGGATGCTGTCGATGGCGACCCGGATGCCCAGGTAGGTGGTCCCCCAGACCAGGTAGATGGTCCCCAGCGCCGCCCCCAGCAGGGCGGGTCGGGTCCTTGTGGCTGGGGTCACACAACCACTCTAGTGGACTGTAACGGTCAAATGAG
>CAXMLP010000509.1:0-6381 GCA_964194225.1 uncultured bacterium
CTTCATGGAGGGCGTCGCTGCCGAGCGTCTCACCCCGGTGGATGACAAACTGTCCGTGGTCGACCTTGTACAGGTAATCCACGTACGTGAGCTCATCCACGATCGAGAGCGGGGTGGAGCGCCCGATCTGAAGCAGGATGAGCGGCGCGGCCAGCGCGGTGAAACCGAGGAGCAGGCCGGCTAGGCGCACGATGCCGATCCACCGCCCGGGCGGCCGGCCATGGATTGGAGAAACGGGGTCCGGGCTGCTTTCGGGACTCACCGAATTTGGCTCAGGCGCCGCCTGCGCGCGGAATCCTATCGGTGCTGCCGTCCGTGCATCCGGCAACCACTGGCGGGCTGAATCTCGTAGGGATCAGGCCGCATGTCAAACATGCGGTGAAGGATAGTCCGCTCCCCGAATTTGGACGAGTCTCAAAACCTGCCTCACACTGCCGGGTTTCCGCCCGCCGGGCGAGACGGGGTCAGCGCCGAAACCTCAGGCCCCGCACAAGCTCCCGATGCCGAAGAAGGGCCAGGGGATGCAGACCGCGGGGCCGGCCAGGGCGAAGAAAGTGAGGCCGAGGATCCAGGCGATGAAAAGGCACCACAGGGTCCCCGTGATCCAGTTGTGACCCGGGACGGGCCAGCGGGGCCAGCCCCGCAACCGCGCGACCCGCGGCCCGATCCCCTGGTCGATGAACGGAAAGAGGAGCAGCCAGACCAGGATCAGTGGCGGGATGACCAGCGCGGTCAGGATCTCGGGGCCCGTCTTCAGGAACTGGAAGAGAAATAGGAAGTACCAGTCGGGCCGTGGTATCACGATGGTGCGGGGATCCGCCGACTCCTCCAGGAGCATGTTCTGCTGGACGAACGCGGCCATCAGCCCGACCGCCACGAGCATGATCACGGCGATGATCGGGTAGGGCCAGAAATGGTCCGGGTAGAAGGGGTGGGTCTCGTCGTCGGGCATGTCCTCGGCGAGGTGATGGCCACCCGCGCCAAGCAGGATGGGGAAGAGGGCGAGTCCAACCAGCACCGGGTAGGCGGGGTGGTCGATTCCGACCGGGAGCAGGGTTCGTCGCGGCTCCAGCTCGGGATCGGCCTGGTAGGGCAGCTCCACCGCCGCCTCGGCGCCGGGTCCCTTGAATTCCTGCTTGGTCTCGTCGCTCATCAAAGTGGCTCCGAAATTCCGTGCTGGCGGATCAACCGAAAGTGGACGAACATCAGCAGCAGGATCGCTGCCGGGAGCAGGAAGACGTGGATGGCGAAGAAGCGCTGGAGGGTCGCCGGTCCGGTCACCGGGCCGCCCTGCAGGACCGACTTGATGACCCCGCCGATGTCGAGCACACCGATCCCGGGCAACGGGATCGGTGGCGGCGAGCCCGAGACCTTGATCGTGACGCTCGTCGCCCAGTACGCCTTGGTGTCCCAGGGCAGCAGGTAGCCGGTGAGCGAGAAGATCAGGATGATCAGGAGCATCACCACGCCGACGATCCAGTTCAGCTCTCGGGGCGCTCGGTAGGAGCCCGTCCAGTAGACCCGGGCCATGTGGAGGACGATCATCACGATCAGCAGGTTCGCGGCCCAGAAGTGGATGCCACGGATCAGCCAGCCCAGATAGACGTCATCCATGATGAATTTCACCGACGTGTAGGCGGGGGCCGGATTGCCGGCGGCGTCGGGCACGTAGTAGAAGGCCAGGAAAATCCCGGTCAGGATCTGGAAGACGATCAGGATGAAGGTCATCCCACCGAAGCAGTAGTAGAAGGCGTTGGCGAAGTTGGGGACCCGCTGGGTGAGGGCCTCGTCGACCGTCTCGGTGAAGGGGAAGCGGGAATCCAGCCAGTCGACGACGGCCAGCTGGACCATGCGCGGGGTGGGAATTGCCATTGTCTTGCTCTCTAGCCTCCGGGCGGCGTTGAAGTTATACCCGCAACGAGGAGGGCACCATCCCCTTCCGTCTTGCAGGAGAGGTGGGAGAGGGCGACCAGGGCGGGGCCGTGCGTGACCTGCCCCGTCATTGAGAATATCGACCCGTGACAGGGGCACTCGAACTGGTGGCGGTCCTTGTTGAAGTTGACCGAGCAGCCCAGGTGGCTGCAGTTGACCGCGAGGTAGATCAGGTCGGCGCCCTTCTTGACCACATAGCCTGAGTAGGCCCGGTCGCCCGGGGCGTTGTCGCCGCCGCCGTCCTTCATCACGAAGGCGGTGTTGTCGGGTGCCTTGAACAGGGCGGCATCGCCATCCTTGAGCTCGCTGAGAGGCTTGTCGAGGGAGACCTTGACGTCAGCGTTCTTCTCCCCCTTCGTCGGGGGCGGCCAGATGTAGACCACGATGGGCAGGAGGCCGGCGACCACGGTCGCGGTCATCAGCCCGGCCATGAACCAGGTCAGGAAGGTGCGGCGGGAGACATTGGGGTTGACCCCCATCCTCGGAACTTCGCCGGCGTGGGTGCTGATCTTGAAATTGTCCTCCAAGTTAGTTACGAAGCTAGTGGAAAAATATCACAGCGCGGGCAGCAGTCCCACCGCGGCCCGCGCCTCCGCCACGGTCTGCCGCGCCACCTCGCGGGCACGCTCGGAGCCGAGGGCCAGGGAACGCTTCACCGCCTCATCGGAGAGCTCCGCTCGCGCCTCTCGGAAGGGGGCGAACACCTCGATGACTCGCTCGGCGAGCAATTTCTTCTTCTCGTGGCAGCCGATCTTCGCTCGCCGGCAGAGCTCCCAGTAATGCTCCCAGTCCTCGGGGAAGAACACCTTGTAGAGGGCGCAGACGTTGCAGGAGCGGGGATGGCCGGGTTGCGTGAGATAGGTCCGTTTGACATCGGTGACCATCGAAAGCACCTGTTTTCGGATCTCCGCGGGGGGCGCGGTCACTCCGACCACGTTGCCGATCGACTTCGACATCTTCTTCTTGCCGTCGGTGCCGCGGATCAGCGGCGTGCTCGTGGCCAGGCTCTTCGGCTCCGGGAAGATCGGCCCGTAGATGCGGTTGAAGCGCCGCGCGGTCTCCCGGGCCATCTCCACGTGGGCGTCCTGGTCCTGCCCGACAGGGACCGCATTTCCCTTCACCAGGAGGATGTCCGCCGCCTGCAGCACGGGGTAGCTGAAAAGGCCCATGTTCACGTTGTCGGGCTGGTTGCGGGCCATCTCCTTGAAGGTCGGTACCCGCTGGACCCAGCCATATGGGGTGACCATGGTGAAGAGAAGGAACAGCTCGGCCACCTCGGGCACCGATGACTGCAGGTAGATCAACTCGCGCCGGACGCCAACCGAGATCATGTCGGCTGCGAGGTCGATCAGGTCGCGTTCGAAGTCAGCAGCTCGCGGCTGGGTGGTGAGGCCGTGGTAGTCGGCCACCATGTAGAAGCACTCGTAGCGGTCCTGCAGCTCCACCCAGTTCCTGGCCGCACCGAAGTAGTTGCCGAGGTGGAAGCGCCCGGTCGGCCGCATTCCGCTGAGGACCCGGAGGGGTGCGGCCATTGCGGGTGGGAGTTTACCGGCCCGGGACAGTGCTCTAGCATTGCGGCAACTTGCAGGCCCCGCGCCCGAGCCCGATGTCGCAACCCATTCCACGATCCAAAGCTCGGACGATGAAGCGAACCTCGCTGGCGCCGGCGCAGTTCATCGCCGACGCCGCGATGGCCGGGCTGGCGCTGGCGATCGCGTACTGGGTCCGGTACCAGCTCAAGATCCCGAGCTACATCCCTGGCGGTGAACCGCCCGACCCCTTCCACTACGCAGCGGCAACCCCGGTCCTGGTCGTCACCCTCCTGATCGTGTTCGCCCTCATGGGCGTCTACCGGCACCGCCGCGGCGTCCTCTTCATCGACGAGTTCTTCGGGATCGTCGGGGCCCTGGCGGTGACCGGCCTTGTCGTCCTGGCGATGATGGGACTCTGGCGCGAGTTCAGCTACTCGCGCGTCACCTTCCTCTATTGGGTGGTCCTCGTACTGGTCCTTGCCGGACTGGCCCGCTACGCGCTTCGGCGCCGGGCCGCCGCGCAGCGGGCGCGCGGAGTGGGAGCCGACCGGGCACTCGTGATCGGTCACGGCGCGGCCGCCGACCTCGTGATCCAGCGAGTGAGGATGTTCCCCGATTACGGCTACCAGCTGGTCGGGGTGATCAGTGACGTGCTGCCGCCGGGGACCGAATTCCAGGGCGTGCCGGTGATCGGCGGCACGCGCCGGCTGGAGGAGCTGATCCGCCTCGAGAGCGTCAGGATCGTCTTCGTGGCTCTCGTCGACGCGACCCAGGACCAGATCCTCCACCTGATGGACGAATGCGAGGGAACCCACGTCGAGTTCAGGATCGTGCCCTCGATGCTCGAGATCATGACCACGGCGGTGACCGGCGACCAGCTCGACGGGATACCCCTGCTCCAGCTTCGTCGGGGCCTTGACATCGACGGGCCCAAGGCGACCGTCAAGCGGCTGTTCGACCTCGTCGTTTCGGGCCTTGCGCTGATTCTCATCGCGCCGGTGCTGGCCATCATCGCGATCATGGTGAAGACCACCTCCGCCGGCCCGGTGCTGATTTCCCAGGAACGCGTGGGCCGCCGGGGCCGCCCCTTCCGGATGCTCAAGTTCCGGACCATGCGAGTGGACGCCGAGGTCAATTCGGGCCCGGTCTGGGCGACGGCCGGCGATCCCCGCCGCACCTCGGTGGGTGCCATCCTGCGCCGTTTCAGCCTCGATGAGCTGCCGCAGCTTTGGAACATCTTCCGCGGCTCGATGAGCCTGGTCGGCCCGCGCGCCGAACGCCCGGTCTTCGTGAGCGAGTTCAATGCGCGCCTTGATCACTACGGAGACCGGCATCGGGTCAGGCCCGGCCTGACCGGCTGGGCCCAGGCCAACGACCTCAGGGGCCAGACTCCCGTGGAGGAACGCCTGATCTATGACCTCTATTACATTGAGAACTGGAGCCTTGCATTCGACCTGAAGATCATCCTGATCACGCTGTTCCGGGTCTTCACCCACAAGAACGCGTACTGAAGCTCAAGCCACGCGGCGCCCTCGAGCCCGTCTCCTGGGAGCCGATCGCCGCTGACGAGCTCCACTCCCTCGATCCCGGCACGCGCCTGGTGGATGCGGAGTTCGTCGCCGTGGACATCGAAACCACCGGGAACCGTCCCTTCCTGGTGCTCGAGATCGGCGCCGAGCGGTTTCGGCTGGCTGGCTCGTTGGGCCTCTTCGACACCCTGGTTCACACCCGCGCCCCGATCAATCCCTACGCCAAGCGGCGCCACCTGATCGGCCGCGAGATGCTCGTCGACGCACCCCAATTCGGAGATGCCCGGCGCGCCTTCCTCCATTTCGCCCGTGGCTCCGTGCTTGTCGAGCACAGCCACGACGCATTCGACAGCTGGATCCTGGGCCGCGGACTCCCCCGCCCGCTGGAACACCCGGTGGTTGACACCAGCGCGCTGGGAAGGCTGGTTCTCGAGCTGCCGGCCGGGCAGACCCCGGGCCTGGCCCGCCTGGTTGAGGTGCTCGAGATCGCTGTCGAGCCGGTCCACGCGGCGTTGGGCGACGCGCAGGCCACGGCCGCCGTGCTCCGCGAGCTGGTGAGGCGGGGGATGGAGCGCTTCGGGTGGTTGACCGTGGCCGACCTCGTCTCGGCGCTGCCGGTGCGACCGCAGATCGACCGCTCCGGAATGGAGGCGGGCGCTACTAGTCGAACAGGGACAGCTGGAGCTCCGGGCGGGGATGCTCGAGGCCGCTCAGGCCCACCCCGATCAGGCGAACCGCCCTCGACTCCAGGTGCGACTTCTCCAGAGCCGACCGCGCGGCGCGGAAAATCACGTCGGCGTCGTCGGTCGCGCTCGTCCGGCTCACCTGGCGACTCATCAGCCGGAAGTCCGCCAGCTTCACCTTGACGTAGACGGTCTTCGCCTTCACTCCCGCCTCCCGCAACCGCTCGCTGAGCCGCGTGGTCAGCTCCCGCACAGCCGCATCGAGCAGGTCTCCCTCGGAGATGTCCCGCTCGAAGGTCGTCTCTGCGCTGATGGTCTTGGGTGGGCGGGTGCCATCGACCGGCGTGCGGTCCCGGCCCTGGGCGATCCGCTGCAGCACGGCGCCGCCGCTGCCCAGTGCCTGGACCAGGCGCTGAGTGTCATACGACGCGAGGTCGCCGACGCGGCGGATGCCCATCAGCCGCAGCCGTTCCTCAGTCTTCGGCCCGACGCCCTGGAGAACCTCGATCGGAAGGGGAGCCATGAAGTCGGCCTCGGTATCGGGTGGAACCACCACCAGCCCGTCCGGCTTGCGGGCGCCGCTGGCCACCTTGGCCACCTGTTTGCTGATCGCAACTCCGACGCTGGCGGTCAACCTCACCTCGTTGCGGATCTGGAACTTGATCTGGCGGCCGATATCCTCCGGGGTGATCGAGCCATGGCGGG
>CAXMLP010000510.1:0-2460 GCA_964194225.1 uncultured bacterium
ACCATGGCGATCTTGATGATGTCGGCCGCCAGCGATTGGATGGGGAAGTTGATCGCCATCCGCTCGGCCGCCGCCCGAAGCTGGTAGTTGGGCGAGCGCAGGTCCGGGATCGCCCGGCGGCGGCCGGTCGGGCTGACGACGAATCCCTCTTCCCGAGCCTGGTTGCGGACCGAGTCCAGCCACTCCCGGAGCCGCGAATAGGTCGACCAATACTCCTTCAGGAACTCCCGCGCCACATCACCGGGGATCCCCATCTGGAGGGACAGGCCGTATTCGCCCTGGCCGTACAGGGAGCCGAAGTTGGCGATCTTGGCGAGCCGCCGCTGGTCGGCGCTGACCTGGCCGAGGTCAACCTTGAAAACGCGCGCCGCGGTCGCGGCATGGATGTCCTGGCCGGCCTCGAAGGCGGACAGGAGGCCGGGGTCCTCGGAGAGATGGGCAGCGATCCGCAGCTCGATCTGCGAATAGTCCGCGCTGAAAAGCACGTGGCCCTCCCTGCCGGCCACGAACGCCCGCCGGATTCGCTGACCAAGCTCGGTCCGGATCGGGATGTTCATCAGGTTCGGATTGCTGCTCGAGAGCCGGCCGGTCGCAGTGGCCGCCTGGTTGAGGGAGGTGTGGACCCTACCGTCGCGAGGGTCGACCAGGCCGGGCAGCGAATCCACGTAGGTCGACTTGAGCTTGCTCAGCTGGCGGTGGTCAAGGATCCGGGGAATGATCGGGTGCTTGTCACGGAGCGCTTCAAGCGTTTCCGCATCCGTCGAATAGCCGGTCTTGATCCGCTTCCCGACCGGCAACTTCAGGTCCTCGAAAAGGAACCTTGCGAGCTGCTGAGGCGCGTTCAAATTGATCAGCAGGCCCGCATTCTCGCCGCCGATTTCCGCAGCCAGGAGGGCAACTTCGGCCTCAATTGCCCCCAGCTGGGCGTTGAGGTCGATCGCCACCTCCTGCAGGTAGGGGACGTCGATCGCCACCCCCTCCGCTTCCATCGCGGCGAGGACCCGGGCCAGCGGCAGTTCCACCTCGTGGAACAGGTAGTCGACACCCAGGTTCCGCATCTCGGCGGCGAGTCGCGGTCGGAGCTGAAAACAGGCGCTCGCTCTGAGGCCGGCGAAGGTGGCCGCGTCGGCGACGTCGGTCGCCGAGGGGAGGCGGGCGGCCCGGCCGGTCCCCAGCAGCTTATCCACGGGGACCAGCTCGAGCCCCAGGAAATCGCGGGCGAGATCCTCGAGCCGGGGGTCGCGGGCCCCCGCCCCAAGGAGGTAGGCGGCCAGGGAGGTGCTGAACCCCCATTTCAGGGGACGCCCACCGAAGCGACGCAGCACCAGCTCGGTGTCTTTCGTGTCGTGCCCGAGCAGGTCGCTGCCGGGCAGGTTGCCCATGATCTCGTCCAGCATCAGGTCGCCGGCCAGGGCGGGTTCCCCCTCCCGGTGGCCGAAAGGCACGTAGTGCGACTCGCCCTCCAGCGCCACCCCGAGCCCGACCAGCTTTTCATCGCGGGCGGCGCCGTCCCAGAGCCCGAAGAGGCCCACCTCGGCCGCGCCGCGCAGCTTCATCCCGAGCGCCGCGGCGCCGGCGGCATCGGCGACCACGCGAACATCGGAGTCGGGCGCCACCGGGTCGAAGGCGAGGGTGGGCTGAACAGGCAGCTGAACCGCGTCGGGGACCGGGAAACGGGCGAGCAGCTGGCGGAACTCGAGCTGGTCGAAGAGGCGGCGGGCCGCCTCGGCGTCGTAGCGGAGCCAGCGCGAGGCGGGCAGGTCGACCTTCACGTCGACGTCGCGGCGGATCGTCACCAGCCGCTTGCCGAGACGCACCCGATCGGCGTGCTCGTTGAGGGCCTCGCGGACGCGTCCCGGCTTCAGCTGGTCGAGGTTGGCGAGAAGATTCTCGACCGAGCCGAACTGTCCGATCAGTTGGGCGGCGGTCTTCTCCCCCACTCCCGGCACTCCCGGGATGTTGTCGGAGGTGTCACCGCGAAGCGCCTTGTAGTCGATCAATTGGCCCGGCTCGAGGTTGTAACGCTGGCGGACCTGGTCAGGTCCATAGAGCGTTGTGTCGGTGATGCCCCGCCGGGGCACGAGGGCGTCCACCGAGTCGGTCACGCACTGGAGACAATCGAGGTCCCCGCTGACGATGGTGACCTGCAGGCCCAGCTCCTCGCCCTGGCGCGCCAGCGTGCCGACAACGTCATCCGCCTCGAACCCGGGCACGCCGTAGACCGGGATGGAGAGTACCTCGAGGATGTCGCGAACGCGCGCGATCTGCGGGCGGAGGTCATCCGGCATCGCGCGCCGGCCTGCCTTGTACTCGCTGTACTCCTCGGACCGGAAGGTGGCACCGCCGACGTCGAAGGCTGCCGCCGCGTATTCGGGCCGTGAGGCCAGCACGATGGCGAGCATCGAGGTGAAGCCGTAGATCGCGTTGGTGACCTCCCCGGCCGAGGTGGACATCGGCGGG
>CAXMLP010000511.1:0-2714 GCA_964194225.1 uncultured bacterium
CCAGCCGTTTTCCAACTCACACGCTAGTTAAGGGGCGCCCGCTGACCGCCCGCTCAGCGCCCGCTGACCGCCCGCTGTCCCCCGCAGACCCGCAGACGCCAAAGTCACCGCCCTGACAGATGCGCGGCCTTTGGCCCGGAAATCCTGGCTTCGCAGCTGAGGAGTGCCGCACCGACGAGGACGATTGAGTCGAATAGGCGAGATGGAACACGCTTCGGTTACCCAGACCGCGCAGGTGGGCGGCGCCGGCCTAAGGTCCTATCTCCAGGATCGGGAAGCTGGGTCCCATGTCCCCGATGCAACACTCCCGCTCAGCACAGGATTGAGCAGCTCAGCGGCCGCGTAGTGGCCAGCATCGAGCTCGGTGGCTAGCCCGATGTCTCCGGCCATCTTGCGGTATGGGATCCGCCACGTTTCCGGTGGTGACGGGAGTTCGGCCGGCAGCCGGCGCGTGCCCCGGCCTTCGAAGGTGCGTTGCAGGGCCGAGCGAAGGTTGGCAGCATCGAGTGGTGCACCCTCTGCGATCAGAACAAGATCGACCAGATCCTTGACCCGCGTGCTCTGGATTCCGTCTGTGCCGTAATCCCGGGCGTAGGCGTGAACCTTCTCGGCCACGTGCTGCGACAGTGAAACCGCAGGCACTTCGACCGGAGCGATGTCGGCAAAGGCTAGGAGATCCGGCCCGCGCAGCGTCTCCGGCTCGTCACCCATCGATTCTCCGAACGCGACGTCGACGATAACGGCCTCGAACTGACGTCCTGCAAGCTGGCATTCGACGTGGTAGCGGACAGCAGCCCCCTCCTTGAGCTGATCTAGGCGATCGGTGCGGCGGAACACGAAGACGAAATGATCCCCAAGATCAGCGGCTTGTGCGCTGACGAAATCCGCAGTCGCACCTTCCTCGTCGTCCCTGCGGCCGAGGTCGATATCTTTGGTGGTCCTGGTGCCAGGACCGAGCCTGTAGTCAAGCGCCAGCGCGCCCTTGAGCATCCAACGATTCGGGGCAACCGCGACAAGCCGAGCCAGCAGGCGGTCGAAGACCACCGACTTCCTCAGGCGGGCCAGTGACATGCCGGTCTCTCGGGATCGGGTTAGGAGCCGCCGCTCGAGGGCAGTCCGAAACGCTACTGCTGTCGCGTACTTCATGCGGAAAGGCGTCCAACGGCGGCTGTCACCAGGCCCTCCACCCGGCGACCTCGCTCCCGCGCCCGCTCGAGAAGCTGATTGGGGGTGACCAAGCCTCGGTCGACCGCCTGGCGGATCGCAAGACCCACTTGGTCTGGTGACATTCCGGCCTCAGCGACATCCAGGATGGTTCGTGCCGGCGATGTCACACGGATCCCGTCCCGCTCCACGGTCTCCCCCATTCCGAGGACCGACTGTGTCGTGTGCTTGGTCACGTCGGTAGGTGCCTGCCAGCTTCTTCGAGAACGTGAGACTGTGATGTGAATTGCGTCGGGAATGACGTCGGCCAGATCGAGGAGGTCTAGGGCGCTCTCGTGAGACACCACCGATCCAGATCCGGCCGCCAGCCATGCCGCGAGCACCTCCTCGCGCGGCGATGAGGGGTATTGGTGGAACCTATAGAGTCCCCTCCGCGCCCGGACGAGTCTTCCGCTGCCGGTATGGTGGGACAGCAGCGCCCAGCTGTATCCACAGCTGCGAGCCTGAGCCGCGGTGAAGTATCCGCGCTGGCCGTCGGCGATCTCGAAGAGACAATTCGTATCTGGCTTCATGTCACAGATACCTCAAATAATACTTGAGTTCACGGCGACATAGCTAGTCCAGGATCTGCTCGGCCTCAAGTGGCGCGAAATCCCAATCTAAAACGCCGCCCACTTCAAAACCTCTTCACCGAGGATCGCGATCCCGGCCGCTCATCGAGAACGGGTAGCGCTGTGGGAGTGGTTCCCGGATAGCCCCTACCCCGGGTAGAACAGGTCCGGGTAGTGAGGACGCGCTCGGCGGGCGATGAGCGGGCGGTCCATTCCTAGCGTCAAAGGCACCAATGCAAGGAGGTGCCCCGACCAATGCTTCGACTTTCTGATCAGATCCACGCGACCTATTTGGAGGTGGCCGCCAGAGACGACCTTCGCCACGCGCAGCCCCTCCTGGACTGCCTCCGCGATTTCAACGCTCCGCCTGAGGACCATGACGCGGCCTGGACCGAACTCCTGGGCCGATATGTGCAGGGACCGCGACAGCTGTGGGCGGTCGCGGTGCTCGAAGCCATGCGAGTCGATTTACTGGTTGTGCTCGTCTCACTGCCTGCTCTACCCCCGGTCATCACCCGTGACGACATGGCCCAGCAGCTTGTGACGGAGATACTGGCCGCCGCGCTCGAGGGACCGCCCAATCCAGCGCGATGGGCGAGGCACCGCCTCCTTACCCGAGCCACCACCGCGGTCCAGCGTTGGCAGGCAGCCGAGATCCAGCGCCTCAGCGAGACATCCGATGACGAATGGCAGGTCTCCGACACCTCGGGGCCGGCCCTGGCGCTGGGCGAACTGCTGCTGGAGGTTCAGGCGGGCCGCCTGCCTGGGAAGGGGCTGGCGCTGCTCTACCGGCAGGAGGTTGTGGGCGAGTCCCTGGAGGAGCTCGCTGCCGAGGTAGGAATCAGCGTCGGCGCTTTTCGGAAGCGGAGGGATCGAGCGGTAGCCGCCTTCCGCCGGCGCCTCGCCGCCGCAGCCTGAGTTCACCGGGCGATCGGCGGG
>CAXMLP010000512.1:0-3373 GCA_964194225.1 uncultured bacterium
TAGGTGGTGAGCACGCCGAAGGCGCAGGGCACCCCGGTCTCAAGGCCGGCCTGCAGGATCCCCTCGGCAGCTGCCCCGCTGACGTATTCGAAATGGGCGGTATCGCCCTTGATGACGCAGCCGAGGCAAACGACAGCCTGCACCTGACCGGCGGCCGCGATTGTCCGGGCGGCCAGCGGGAGCTCGTACGAGCCGGGCACCCAGATGACCGGGTCGGCTTTCGCCCCATGCTCGGCGAGCGCGGCGAGGGCGCCCGCCAAAAGAGCCTCCACGATCTCCTCGTTGTACCGCGCGGCCACCACACCGACAGTCAGGCCCTCACCGGCCAGGCTCCCCCGGCTGCGCTTCGTGCCCACCTATAAAAGGTGCCCCAGCTTCTCCTTCTTGGTCTGGAGGTACCTCTGGTTGTGTGGGTTCGACGCAATTCGGATCGGGACCTGCTCGACGACCTCGAGACCGATCCCCTCCACGCCGTGGTACTTGCGCGGGTTGTTGGTGAGGATCCGCATCTTGCGCACGCCGAGATCAAAGAGGATCTGGCTTCCGATGCCGTACTCGCGCCGATCGGCGGGGTGGCCGAGCGCCTCGTTCGCCTCCACCGTATCCATCCCGGAGTCCTGCATCGCGTAGGCGCGCAATTTCTCAACCAGACCGATGCCACGGCCCTCGTGGTGCTTGATATAGAGGACCACGCCGCTTCCCTCCTGAGCGATCAGCTCCATCGCCCGGTCGAGCTGGGCTCCGCAGTCACAGCGCATGCTCCCGAAGACGTCACCCGTCAGGCATTCGGAGTGGACGCGGAGCAGGGTCGGGACGTCGCCGTGGATCTCACCCAGCACCATCGCCAGGTGTGACTCCTTGCGGAGAAGGTCCTCGTACGCAAAGGCGCGCCAGCTGCCATAGCGGTTGGGGATTGTGGTGATGGCCATGCACTCGACCTGCTTCTCGTTGCGACGCCGGTACGCGATCAGATCCTTGATCGTGACGATCTTGATGTCGTGCTTCCCTGAGAATCGTTCCAGGTCGGGCATCCGGGCCATCGTGCCGTCGTCATTCATCACCTCGCAGATGACCCCCGCCGGGTAGAGTCCCGCCATCCGGGCGAGGTCCACCGCGGCCTCGGTCTGGCCGGCGCGCATAAGCACGCCGCCCTCGGCCGCCCGAAGGGGAAAGGTATGCCCGGGCTTGGCGAAGTCGCTGGGTCGCGCCGCGGGATCGATGACGTGCCTGATCGTCGCGGCCCGGTCGTGCGCGCTGATACCGGTGGTGACCAGGTGACGAGCCTCGATGCTGACGCTGAAGGCGGTGCCGAAGCGGCTGGTATTTTTGGAGACCATCGGCTCGATGTCGAGCTCGTCCAGCCGGCTGGCGATGCAGGGAAGGCAGATCAATCCGCCGCCGGTCTTCGCCATGAAGGTGATCCATTCCGCGGTGATCCGCTCGGCGGCCATCGCCAGGTCGCCCTCGTTCTCGCGGTCCTCGTCGTCCACGATGATCACCGGACGGCCGGCTCCAAATTCCTCGAGCGCTTCCGGAATCGTCGCTATTGGCATCTCGCTCCCTATTAAATACCCGAACCGGTACTCGGCCGTACCAAGCGCTGCAAATACCTCGCTACCAGGTCAACCTCCAGGTTGACCAGCGTGCCGGCCCGGTAGGAATGCGCCACTGTCATCTCGAGGGTGTGTGGGATGAGGGATACGCTGAAGGTTCCGGCGCGATCGTCAACGCCCGTCACGGTCAGGCTGGCGCCGTCCACCGCTATCGATCCTTTCTCAGCGACAAAGGCCATGAGACTCCTTGGCAACTCGATATGAAGCTCGCGGCCCGTCTCCACCTCCGTGACCTCGCGGATCTCAGCGGCGCGGTCGACATGCCCCTGGACAAGGTGACCGTCGAGCGGTTGGTCGAGGGTTACGGGCAGCTCCAGGTTCACCTCCGCACCGACCGAGAGCGAGCCCAGGTTGGTGCGGCGCAGGGTCTCGGGCACGACATCGCCGTAGAACACCGACCCGGCAAGCTCCACCACCGTCAGGCAAACCCCATTGAGCGCGACGCTGCCGCCGATCGCGAGCCGCGCGGCAACGCTCGAGCTCTCGATTCCAAGGCGGGCGGGCCCGGTTTCCTGCACACGGCCGATCGCGCTAATGATCCCGGTGAACATCGCCCCTCACCACAATGTCGTCGCCCAGCCTGGCCACCTGGCTGAGCGCGAGATGGACCCCCGCCGCCGGGGTGGCGAACCCACGCCCGGCGACGGGGCTGGGCGCTCCGGCACCGCCGATGACCACGGGCGCCAGGAAGGCCACCACCTCGTCCACCAGGCCGGCATCGAACAGGCCACCGTTCAACTCCGCACCACCCTCGGCGAGCACGCTGAGGATCATTCGGCGGCCGAGCAGCTCCATCAGAGCGCGCAGGTCGACGCGGGCCGGCGACCCCGCCGCAGGCAGTTGAACCAGCTCGGCACCGGTTGCGGCAATTGCGGCAATGGCTGTCGGACCGGCCGCGGCGGTGGTGGCCACGAGCGTGCTGGCCTGCTCCTGGTCCCTCAGCAGCCGGGCGGCGAGCGGTATGCGCAGACCGGAATCGACCACCACGCGCAGTGGCTGGCGACGTGCATCGTGAGACCGCACCGTCAACTGGGGATCGTCGGTGATCACCGTATTGACGCCTACCAACACCGCGTCATGAGCCTCGCGCATCCGGTGTCCCTCCGCTCGCGCTGCGTCACCCGTTATCCAACGGGAGGCACCGCCGGCGGTGGCGATCTTGCCGTCGAGGCTCATTGCAAACTTGGCGGTGACATAGGGCAGACCGGTCGAGCGGTGCTTCAGGTAGAAGCGGTTGAGACGGCGGCCGGCAACCTCCTCGATACCTAGGTCGACCTGGACGCCGGCCGACCGCAGACGGCCGATCCCGGCTCCGGCGACCCGTCGATCCGGGTCCTCGATCGAAACGACAACCCGCGCCAGCCCAGCCGCGATCAGCGCGTCGGCGCAGGGGGGCGTCCGCCCCAGATGTGCGCACGGCTCGAGGTTCAGGTACATGGTTCCACCTCTTGCCCGCTCGCCTGCCTGCGCCAGGGCGACGATCTCGGCGTGCGCCGAACCGTCCTTCTCGTTGAAGCCCTCGCCGACCGGCTGACCGGCAGCGTCAAGCACGATGGCACCAACCATCGGGTTCGGGCTGTTGGAGTGATCAGCCTTCGCCGCCAGTGCGATTGCACGGCTCACCCAGGTGGCGTCGAGGGCGGCCCGATCCGAATTCCGGGTTCCCATGCCGTCAGGCTCGCACCGCGCACCACCGCGGCCGCCCAGGTCGGCCTCGTGGCATCGAATTCGGGTCGGGGTGTACTCCTAGGCTCTTGTCC
>CAXMLP010000513.1:0-2426 GCA_964194225.1 uncultured bacterium
ATAAACGTCCTCCCCCCGCATGCGGGGGGAGGACGTTTATTCGGCGTGTCCCTGGCGGAGTTTTTGGGCGGTGGTTTCCAGGTGTTCGTTGATGACCTTGGTTTCGGCGAGCAGTGGCATGAAGCTGGTGTCACCCGTCCAGCGTGGGACGGCGTGGAGGTGGACGTGGTCGGGGATCCCGGCGCCGGCCGCCCGGCCGAGGTTGGCCCCCACGTTGAAGCCCTCGGGATGCATCACCTCGCGGACCAGGCGAAGCGTTCGCTGGAGCGCGTCCATCAGGTCGGCGATCTCAGGCTTGTCGAGATCGGTGAGGTCAGCCGTGTGGCGCGCCGGCGCGATCAGGAGGTGGCCGCTGCCGTAAGGGAAGCGGTTCAGCATCACCAGTGCACCTGGGGGTCGCCAGACGACCAGGTTCTCAACGTCTTTGTCGGGCGCGGCCAGCACCCGGCAGAAGAGGCAGCCCGGCTCGGGCTCGCCGCCGATGTAGGCCATCCGCCACGGCGCCCAGAGCTGCTCCACTGATCTACGTTCTCCTGCTCGTCCTGGTGACGGCGATCTGGGGATGGACCTTCGTCCTCGTTAAGGACGCGATCTCACACTACCCGACGGTCCCCTTCCTGGCGATCCGTTTCGCCCTCGCCGCCGTCGTGCTGGTGGTGGTGGTTCGCCGGCCGCCACCCTGGCGCGTGGTTCGGGTCGGGATCCCGATCGGGATGGCGCTGGCGGCGGGCTACCTGCTCCAGACGGTGGGCCTGGAGACCACCAGCGCGGGCAACGCCGGCCTGCTGACCGGGCTCTTCGTGGTCTTCACGCCGCTGCTGGACGGGATCTTCGGCGCCCGGATCCCGGCCCGCACTGTCATCGCCGCCCTGGTCGCGCTGGCGGGCACCGCGCTGCTCACCGGCTCGGGCTTTGCCATCCCCAAGACGGGCGACCTTCTGGTGGTCGGCTGCGCGCTCCTCTTCGCACTGCACATCGTCCTGCTCGGCCGATGGGCCCCCGGGCTGCCCGCCGCACCGCTGGCGATGGTCCAGATGCTCGCCGCCGCCGTGCTGTTCAGTGCCGCTGCGGTTCCCGGCTTCCGCCTCCCCCCGGAGACGGTCTGGCTTGCGATCGCGGTGACCGGGGTCCTGGCCTCGGCGCTCGGCTTCCTGATCCAGACCTGGGCCCAGCAGCACATCTCGCCCAGCCGCACTGCGCTGGTGTTGGCGACCGAGCCGGCCTGGGCCCTGGTGGCGGCCATCCTGCTCGCCGGGCAGCGGTTTGGAGCGGTCCAGGCGATCGGCGCCGCTCTGGTGCTGGTGGCGATCATCGGGCACGAGGTGGTGGCCGCCCGGCAGGCGCCCGCCGGGATCGTGGAAGCCGCCCGGTAAACTTCCCACTCACCATGGCGCAGGTTCGGAGGAGGGGCTATGTCCCCCAGGACATCGAGCCGAAGTGGCAGCGCGTCTGGGCCGAGCAGGGGGTGATGCGCGCCTCGGACTCGTCAGCCAAGCCCAAGTACTACAACCTCGTGATGTTCCCCTATCCGAGCGGCGAGCTCCATATGGGACACATGAAGAACTACACGATCGGCGATCTCTACTCGCGCTTCATGCGGATGCGCGGTTTCGAGGTCCTGAACCCGATGGGATGGGACGCCTTCGGGCTGCCGGCCGAGAACGCCGCGATCGCCAAGGGGACGCATCCCGAGACCGAGACGCTCGGCAACATCGTGATCGCCAAGCGCCAGCTGGCCCTGATGGGCATCCTCTACGACTGGGATCGCGAGGTCACCACCTGCCTGCCCGATTATTACCGCTGGACCCAGTGGCTGTTCCTGCTCTTCCTGAAGAAGGGCCTTGCCTATCGCAAGATGTCACCAGTCAACTGGTGCCCGGTCGACAAGACGGTGCTGGCCAATGAGCAGGTGGTCAACGGTTGCTGCTGGCGCCACCCCGAGACGCCCGTCGAGAAGAAGGACCTGGAGCAATGGTTCCTCAAGATCACCGACTACGCCGACCGCCTCCTCGACGACCTTGAGCTGCTCACCGGCTGGCCCGAGAAGGTGCGGACCATGCAGGCCAACTGGATCGGCCGCTCGAAGGGTGTCGAGGTCGATTTCGAAGTCGAGGGCCTGCCCGGCGAGGCGATGCGGATCTACACCACGCGGCCGGACACGCTCTTCGGGGCCACCTTCATGGTCCTCGCCCCCGAGCACCCGCTCGTGGAGCGGATCACGACTCCCGAGAACCAGGAGACGGTTCGGACCTACGTCGAGGCGGCCCGGCGGGCAACCGACATCGAGCGGCTCTCGACCGAGCGGGATAAGTCAGGCGTCTTCACGGGCGGGTATGCCGTCAACCCGATGAACGGCGAGCGGATCCCGGTCTGGGTGGCGGACTACGTGCTCTTCACCTACGGGACCGGCGCGATCATGGCGGTGC
>CAXMLP010000514.1:0-2281 GCA_964194225.1 uncultured bacterium
GCCCTAGGCATTCT
The DNA here is from genome assembly GCA_964194225.1 of uncultured bacterium. Lineage (GTDB taxonomy): Bacteria > Chloroflexota > Dormibacteria > Dormibacterales > Dormibacteraceae > CAXMLP01. The sequence continues at coordinate 15 of CAXMLP010000514.1, forward strand.
CAGTGCCGCCGGCCAGGGCCACTCGAACGGTTTCGCGGAACCCCGTCGGGCTGATTCCCACCTCAGGGGCCAGCAGCGGCCGCTCCGCCACAAGGTCGTGACGAAGGCTGGCGACGAGGGATCGGGCGACGTTCATGTCCGCCCGCGTGACCAGCCTCAGCCAGTGCGCGGACAGCTCCGGCGAGAGCAGCGGCACCGGGAACATGAGCGGCCGGCGGCCCTTGAGCTCGGTCCCGGTGATCTCCAGCATCTGGCGATAGGTGAGCACATCGGGCCCGACGATGTCGACCTCTCGCCCACCCGGCACCGACCCGGCCCGCGCCAGTGCCTCCACCGTGTCGGCTATCCCGACCGGCTGGCAGCGGCTCGCCAGCCAGCGCGGCGCGAGCATCAGGGGGAGCCGCTGGCAGAGACCTCGCAGGATCTCAAACGAGGTGCTCCCGGCACCGATGATCACCCCCGCTCTGACCGCCAACGCGCCGACGCCCTCGATGAGGCGACGGCCGACCTGGCGCCGGCTCGCGAGGTGCGCGGAGAGCTCGCCGGCCGGGTAGAGCCCGCCCAGATAGATGACCCGAGTCACCGCGCGGCGGCTGGCCGCCGCGATGAACCTGTCCGCGGACACCCGCTCGCGCTCTGCGAAATCAGCCCCGCCGGCCATCCCGTGGACCAGGAAATAGGCCAGGTCGGCCCCCTCCAGGGCAGCCTCCAAGCCGTCACCCGTCTCCAGGTCGCAGCGCACGTGCCGGACACTGGAGTCGGTTGCCCCGGCAGGATGGCGCGAGGCGAGGGTGACCTGCGCGCCGGCCGCCACCAGCCTCGGCCACAGACGGCTGCCGACAAACCCGGTCCCGCCGAGCACGACGACCCGCCTGCCTTCCATCCGGCCAGTGTGCACTGGGCCAGAAAAAGAAGGACGCCGGGGTCTGTCCCCCGGCGTCCTGGCTGCCGCCCAGCCTAGATCTTTTTGTTGGCCCTCAGGTCCCAGCCCTCGGTCACGGGAGGGCCCAGGACGCCGTCGGCGTTCTGCGGGTGGTAACTGAAGGTGATCTTGCCGAAGTTGAGCGTCGCCTGGTCGTGCGGAGTCCCATCGCCGCCCAACTCGGTGGCCGCCTCGGCATAAGAGCTGACCAGCACATCCTCGATCTTGATCATCAGGAAGTCCTGCTGTTGCTGGCCCGCTTTGCGGCCCGTCAAGGTCATCCAGGCCCTGCTGGCGGCTCGGCACAGCGAGCGCGTGACCGCCCTCGACATCAACCCGCGGGCAGTCGCCTATGCTCGCTTCAATGCCGCGCTGAACGGCCTGGAGAACATCGACTGCGACGTCGGCGACCTCTTCGAGCCGGTTGCAGGCCGTCAATTCGATCTGATCACCTGCAATCCCCCGTACGTCATCTCTCCAGCGAACGATTACATCTACCGGGACAGCGGCGAGCTCGCCGACGGCCTCTGCCGGCGAATCGTCGGCCTGATTCCCGAGCATCTGTCAGAAGGCGGTTTCGGTCAGCTTCTCCTGAGCTGGGTGAGGCCGGCCGAAGGCGATTGGGGCGAGCCCGTTCGTCCCTGGTTTGTTGGCCGGGGCTGTGACGCCTGGCTCCTTCACTACCGGACCGAGGACCCGCTGACGCACGCGGCCAAATGGCTGCGCCCGGTCAGCCTGGAGGGGCTGCCCGACTATCCCGACGCGATCGACCGCTGGCTGGAGCACTATCGCCGCCACGGCATCGACGCCATCGCATTCGGCGCGCTGACGCTGCGCCGGCGCACGGGCACCAATTGGATCCGCTTCGATGACCTGCGAGCCGGGGATAGCTCCGCTTCAGCCCAGATCCAGCGGGTCTTCACGGCCGAGGACTTCCTGGTCGCCCATCCCGACGACGGCGACATCCTGGGCAGCCGTTTCGCCCTCGTGCCCGAGCACCGACTGGACCAGCAGCTGGTCGCCCGGGAGGGGGCATGGGAGCTGGCCTCCAGCACGCTGACACTGACCGGGGGCGTCAACTTTTCCGGCTCATTGGACATCGCCAGCGCGGACCTGCTCCGGCGCCTCGATGGCACTCGGACCCTGGCCGATGCGTTGGAAGCGGACGAACCGCCAACCGACGCGGTGGCGATGGTGCGGCGCCTCCTCGAGTTGGGGTTCCTGGAGATCCGGTAGGAGACTATCCGGCTGAGGCCACTCCGATGGGACAGCTGACCCCGGTCCCGCCCAGGCCGCAATAGCCGTTGGGGTTCTTGTCGAGGTACTGCTGGTGGTAGTCCTCGGC
>CAXMLP010000515.1:0-9413 GCA_964194225.1 uncultured bacterium
AGATGTGTATAAGAGACAGCTCTTAGACTAGGGCCGTGAAAGGCCGCCGCGCGCTTGTCACCGGGATCACCGGGCAGGATGGCTCCTACCTTGCCGAGCTCCTGATCGAGAAGGGCTACCACGTCCATGGAGTGGTCCGCCGGACGTCGTCCCTCAGTCGGAGCCGGATCGATCACCTCAAGCATGAGCACGGCGGCGCTTCCGGTTCGGCGTCGCTGACCCTCCACTACGGCGACATGACCGATTCCGGTGGGCTGAACCGCCTGATGAAACAGATCCAGCCGGATGAGGTTTACAACCTTGCGGCGCAGAGCCACGTCCAGATCTCCTTCGACCAGCCCGAGTACACCGGTGATGCCGACGGCCTCGGAACCACGCGGCTGCTGGAGGCCATTCGCACCTCGGGCCTGCCGGCCCGCTTCTACCAGGCCTCGACCTCGGAGATGTTCGGATCAGCTCCACCGCCACAGAACGAGCTGACGCCGTTTCACCCCCGGAGCCCGTACGCGGTGGCGAAGCTCTATGCGCACTGGATGACGGTCAACTACCGGTCGGCCCACGGCATCTTCGCCTGCAGTGGCATCCTCTTCAATCACGAATCGCCCCGCCGGGGTGAGAACTTTGTCAGCCGCAAGGTCACCCGGGGCGTCGCCCAGGTCCTGGCCGGGAAGGCGAAGGAGCTCCGGATGGGGAACCTGGACGCAAAACGTGATTGGGGCCATGCGCGCGATTACGTGCGCGCTATGTGGCTCATGCTCCAGCAGTCCGCCCCGGAGGACTTCGTGATCGCAACCGGGGACCACCGAACTGTCAAGGAGCTGGTCGAGACTGCCTTCGGGATGGTCGGCCTCGACTGGGAGAAGTACGTTGTCATCGACCCGGCCTACCTGCGGCCGACCGAGGTCGACGACCTGATGGGCGACAGCAGCAAAGCGCGGGAAAAGCTGGGCTGGACGCCAGCCATCTCCTTTCAGCAGCTCATCCACGAGATGTTGGAAACCGATCTGCGCCTGGAGGGGGTGGACGCCTCCCGTCATCTCCAGCCACTCCCCCAGCGCAACTCCTGAACGGGCTCACCATGTGCCCCGCCGCCCTCGGTCTGCCAACCGCAGCCGCGGCGCGCCCGCGCAACCGAGGGCGGACTTGACACCAACCCGCAACCTGCTCAGCTACCGAGGCCTGGTCCGCGAGATAGCAGTCACCGACTTCAAGCTCAAATACCAGGGGTCCGTTCTCGGTTACGCCTGGTCGCTGGGCAAGCCCCTCACCCTCTTTGCCGTTCTCTACGTGGTATTCACCCAGTTCTTCCGGCTGGGGAGCAGCGTCCCTCATTACGCGCTGTATCTGCTCCTCGGGGTGGTGCTCTGGGCCTATTTCTCCGAGTCCACGATGGGCGCCATGAGTTCGATCGTTGACCGCGGCGACCTGATCCGAAAGGTCTACTTCCCGCGGATCCTGATCGTCCTGTCGGCCAGCGTGAGCGCCCTCATCACACTCGCACTGAACCTGGTCGTGCTGAGCGGGATCCTGCTGGTGAGCGGCGTCGGACTCTCCTTGCGCAGCCTCTTGATCGTCCCTCTCCTGATCGAGCTCTACCTGCTCTCACTCGGCTGTGGCTTCTTTCTGGCGGCCCTCTATGTCCGCTACCGAGATTTCCGCCACATCTGGGAGCTGGGCCTCCAGGTCGCTTTCTACGCGAGTCCGGTGATCTACCCGCTGGAGATCATGCCCCGCCACCTGGCGCAGATCAGCGCCCTCAACCCGATCGCGCAGATCCTCCAGGATGCGCGCGCGGCCATGGTCTATCACGACACCTTGACGACCCTCGGGTTGGTCGCCTTCCCGGTTTCGCTGCTTCCGTACCTGGTGCCGCCGCTGCTGGTGATTGCCGGGTACTTCTTCTTCGAGAGTGCCGCCGCCCGGTTCGCCGAGGAGATCTGATGTCGGTCGCGGCAGCGGCGGCGGTCACGGTGCGGGACCTGAGCAAGGTCTTCATGATCCCGACCGAACGGCATATGTCGCTCAAGCGGCACATGTTGAACTTTTTCAGGTCGAGCCCGACCCGCCGCTTCGAGGCCCTGGCGGGGCTGTCCTTCGAGGTCCAAGCCGGGGAGTTCTTCGGCATCATCGGACACAACGGCAGCGGTAAGAGCACACTCCTCAAGATCCTCGCCGGGATCTACCAGCCGACCCGCGGCAGGGTGGATGTGAGAGGCCGCCTGTCCCCCTTCATCGAGCTCGGGGTTGGCTTCAATCCCGAGCTCACGGCTCGCGAGAACGTCTTTCTCAATGGCGCGATCCTCGGGCTCTCCCGCGTCCAGATCGCCAGCCAGTTCGACGAAATAATCGGGTTCGGAGAGCTCGAGGAGTTCGTGGATCAGAAGCTCAAGAACTTCTCGTCCGGCATGATGGTCCGGCTCGCCTTCGCCGTCGCGGTGCAGGCGCACGCCGACATCCTGCTGATCGATGAGGTGCTGGCGGTTGGCGACAGCGAATTCCAACGCAAGTGCTTTGATGTCTTCCGGCGCTTCAAGGCGGAGGGGAAGACGATTGTTTTTGTCAGCCACGACCTCGCTTCGATCAAGGAGTTCTCAGACCGGGTGCTGCTGCTCGATCACGGCAATGCCGTCGGGACCTTCAGCGCGGACCACGCCATCGCCCGCTACCAGCAACTGAACGAGGAGCGGGCCAATGCCGCGCTGACGCGCGCCGGCCGGGGCGGCGAGCGGACGAGCGGCCAGCGCGCGCACCTCGTCCGGGTGGAGATGATCAAGGACGGAGTCGGGACAACCCACCTGGTGCACCGGAGCGATCCCGTCCGCATCCGGCTGGTGGTGGCCAACCCCGAACGACTGGTCGTCAACGGTGGCGTTGCCATCCATCGCAGCGATGGTCTGCTCTGCTTTGCCACCAACACCTTCATCGAGGAGTTGGCCCGACCTGAATCGGGAGCAGCTGAGCTTGTGCTGGAGTTGAGCTTTCCTCAAATGCTGCTGCAGCGGGGAACTTACCGGCTCACGATCGGGCTGTTCGGTCAGGACCCAACCCGCGTCTACGAGATGACCGAGGCTGCCTTTGAGCTGCAGGTGACGCAGTCCGACACGTACGAGGGCGTGATGTTCATGCCGCACCAATGGCGAGCGACCTGACGATGCACGCGGTTGGGTTCAGGAGGAGATCCAACCAACCAGGTCGACGATGACATCCGCGGGAGCCGCGGAGCCGTTGAACAATTCGATGCCACCGTCCGGCCCGATTCCGACGATCGCAAGGTTGGCGGTCGTGTCATAACCGGCGAAGTTGAGGTCGGAGCTGAGTGGAGGTCTGTCTCGTGTCGGGTAGGCGGTGAAATAGCCGGGTACGGAGGTGCCCGTGACCGTGAGCTTGAAGACCAGAGCCCCGACACCGGTTCGCGGTACGGTCGGGAAGGTGGTCGCGGGGATGATCAGGGTCGCAACCCCAGCGACTGGCCGCACCGGCCCACCAGTCCCATCTCGGGTATCGACGATGCGGGTGCTCGCGATGCCCGTGAACAGCCCGCCGGTCGCACCAGGGGATTCATCACTGAACCAGCCGTTGATGTCGATGACCACGGCAACTGGTGCCCCGGACCCGTTGAAGACGGTGATCGAGCCGTCGCGGGCCAAACGGGCGAGCACCCGGTTGGCGGCGGTCTGGCCAGCGGTGAAGTTGACGTTCGAGGCGAGCGGGGGCGCTCCGGCATCATAGGCAACGAGGTACCCGCTCCCTCCCGCTGTATCGGTGACGGTGAGGTTCATGAGCACCGCGGCCACTCCTGAGCCCGGCAGGCCAGCGCGCCCGAGAACCGGGAAGGAACGTGATTGACGGCTGGCGAGAGGCGCGGAACCGGCATCGCTCCGGGTGTCGACCAGGCGCGCCGGGGTCAGGGAGCGGAAGCGCCCGCTGGGGCCGGCGGTGGAAGGAGCGTCGCTGATCCAAGCCTGGAGGTCGACGATGACGTCCACCGACCCACCGGAGCCGTTGTAGAAGGCAACCTTGCCGTTAGCGCCCAGGCTGGCGGTGACCAGGCCCGGCACGGTCTGACCAGCCCGGAAGTTGAGATCCGAGGTCACGTTGTGGCAGCCGCCGCCGGGGTAGGCCGTGAGGAAGCCATCGGCGGTGGGGTTGGTGACGGTCACGTTCAGAACCGCAGCTCCGACCCCCGTGGCCGGAATGCCGACCTGCCCTGCGATCGATACCTCAAGGCTCTGTAGGGGTCCGATGGTGGCAACCCCGCCGGTGCCCGACCGGGTGTCCACGAGGCGGCGGGGGAGGGCCAGCGGATGGGTCTGGCCCGGCCAGGCGGTGGTTCTCGCCGCCGCGATCGCCGGTGCGGTCGCCGCCGACGCCACCCCGACGCCGTAAGCGTTTGCTGCCGTCACCGTGAACGTGTATGAGGTTCCATTGCTGAGGCCGTTGACCTGGGCCCAGCCGTGGCTGGCAGCTACGGTCACCGCGGTTCCCCCGGGCCAGGCGGTCACCGTGTAGCTGGTGACGGGGGCGCCGTTGAAGGGCGGCGGCAACCAGCTCACCACCGCGCCGGCGTCGCCGACGCAGGCCGAGACCGCGATCGGTGCGCTTGGGATGAGGGCGAAGTGGGAAGCCAAGGCGGACCACAGCTCAGGGCTCGCACCGCCGTAGTCGAGAGTGAAAATGCCCACTCCCCTGAGCCCGGCCCGATTGACAAGGTCGTACTTGAGGCCGAGCGAGGTCGCCGTGTCCCAGTACTGCTCGCGGGTGCAGTTATAGGTCGAGGAGAACCAGGTGTCCCATTGCTCCTGCCCGGCCGGGTCGAGGGAGTCGATGTGGCTGGTGAACCCTGAGACACCTGGGGTGGTCGCTGCCGCGGCTGCATAGGTATACGTTGGGGAGCTGCCGCCGGAGATCACGGTCGCGTTCGCGACCGGAGCTGCGACGCAGCCCTTGGTGCCGTAGTAGGGCACCCCGAGAATCGTCTTCGCCGCGGCCCCCGGGAAGGCGGCGGTGTACTGCGCGACGGTCGAGGTGTCGTTGTAGTGATAGCCGGCCAGCGGAGCCACCGGGCTCAGGCAGTAGCTGGTGCCGGCACAGCCGGGCGGCGAGAAGGCACGGTTGGACATGTCGAGGTCGTAGGCCATTACAAAGAAGGAGTCCACGAAGGGCGCCAGGCCCGGGATGTCGAAGAACCCGTAGGGGTCGGCGGCCGAGCTGGCATAGGTGTCGATGCTGAGGTATTGGGCCGCCGGCAGCGCCGCGCGCAGCTGGTGCGTGAACTCGGTCATGAGGTGCCGGGCCCGGCTCGGGTCGGCGGTCCCGCAGCTCCCGTTGTAGCCCTCGTAGTCGATGTTGATCCCATCGACTCCCTTGGCGTTCACCTCGGCGATGATCTGCGGGATCGTCACCGTGCCCTTGCTGAGCGGGCCGCACAGGTCCCCCGAGGTGATCAGGAGCGCGACCACCACGCGGACGCCGTTTCGATGCGCCACGGACACGAGGTTGACGAGTGCTGGTGAGTTCCAGGCGGTCCAGTTCGCATCATTTCGCACCAGGTTGCCGTCGCCGGCATTCACGTGGAGCCCGAAGAACGCCACCGTTGACAGCGCGGAGAAGTTCCAGCTCGGATAGCCGAATTCGGGGTCCGCCAGGTTGCCCGCGTTGACAAAGCCGAATACCTCGCGGAGGGGACGACTGCCGCCGCCGCCCACGTTCGGTGGGGTTGCGACCGTAGGGCTGGGCGCGCGCTGGGTCGCTGCCGCGCCGGCCGGCAACCGGCCCTCCGACGCGTCATTCATCGCACGCGGGCGCACCAGATCATGGGGGGGCAGGGTTTCGGCCGCGGCCACCGGTCCGATCGGCATGGCGCCGAGCAGGAGTAGGCAGGCGACGAGCGCTGTCAGGAGCCGATCTTGCAGACTCATTGGGCCGCGTTGCCCGCGGGTTGGGGTTAGCCGCGAGTCAACCCCTGAGCCGTTCAACTTCCCCACGCGACGAGGTCAACGATGACGTGTGCCGGCAGGGGTGAGGCGTTGAATACCGAAATGGACCCGTCCGCGCCAATCTTGACCAGCACCAGGTTCGCGATGGTCTGACCGGTCCGGAAATTCACGTCGGAAGCCAGCGGGATGGCCGGCCCGGGATGAACGGTGAGGAATCCCTCGGCGGCGCTGCCCGTCACCGTGAGATTCACCAGCACGGACCGAGCGCCGGTGGCGGGCACACCCAGGCGATCGGCAACCGGGATCGCAACCGAGCCCTTGCCCGCGAGCGGGGCCGCTCCCAGCCTTGTGTCCAGCAACCGGCCGGCAGGGAGGGGGCTCATCAGGCCGCCGGTCAGCGCTGCGTTGGAACTGTCGCTGATCCACCCGGAGACATCGATCACGAAGTCGACGGCCGCATCGCCGCCGTTGTAAAGGTTGATGCGGCCGGCGGAGTCGACGGGGATGAAGACCCGATTGGCGACGGTGCGGTACCGGTCGTAATTGACGTTCGAGGTGCCCGGTCGCGGCGCCGCTCCGTAGGCCGTCACAAAGCCCGCGGAGGTCGTGTTGGTGACGGTCAAGTTGAGGACCACGCCGGCGACTCCCGTCGCCGGGACCCCGCCCCTGCCGGCCACAACCACCGATGCCACGCCGGCACTGGTGAGAGGACCGGCGCCGAGGCCCAGACGGCTGTCGGCCACCCGACTCGGTGGCAGGGGGGTGATCCGGCCGGCCGAGCCGAGCGGACCGCTGCCGTCGCTGAACCAACCCTCGAGATCCACTACCAGGTCGACTCTGCCGGCCGAGGTGCTGAGGATGCTGATCTTCCCATTGGCGCCAGTGGCCACGAAGGCCAGGTTGGCCACAACCTGGTTAGGTGGGAAGTTGAGGTTCGACGTGCCGCCCGGCAGCGACCCTGACGGATAGGCCGTCAGGAAGCCGTCCGCCTGCGGGTTGACCACGGTGAGGTTGAGCAGGGCCCCTCCCACGCCGCTGGCCGGCACCCCGCCCTGGCCCGTCACCTGCACCTCGACCGACTGCACGCCTGTCAGGGTCGCGATCGGGGAGCCGGCCGCGCGAGTGTCGAGGAGCCGCGTCGGGCGGACGAGGTTGAGCGAGCTGGGCGCCAGCGGTCGGGGTGTGACCGGGGCGGAGGCGGTGGATGGTCTTCCCGTCCCGGCGGCTCCGGTGGCGGTGACTGTGAATGTGTAGGCGGTGAAGTTGGCCAGTCCTGGGAAACGCACCGAGGTGGTGGTGCCGGGGGCCGTCACGGTGGCGCCGCCCGGACTGGCGGTGACGGAGTAGGAGGTTATCCCGCTGCCGCCGTCAAAGGTTGGCGCCTGCCACGTCACCGTGGCGGCGGAGTCGAGTGCGACAGCGGCTGCCGCTGTCGGCTCTGACGGTACCGGGTCGAGGGGATTCCCGGAGATCCAGAGGTTGCCTTCGTCATAGGGCCAGGGGTCAGCGCCTGGGGCGCCGAGCCAGCCCCAGGGGTCGATCACGTTCCAGGTGGCCGTCGAGTAGGTGCTGAAGTGAAGATGGGGGCCGGTGGAGCACCCGCTCGTGCCGCTCACACCCAGGTGCTGGCCGCGCTGGACAGCTTGCCCGATTGACACGTGAACCTGCGACATGTGTGCATAGCGGGTGCTGAAACCGTTGAGGTGGTCGATCACAACCGTCTGGCCGTAGCACGAGTTGTAGGGCACCGGGTCGATGCCGGCAGTGGTCACCGTGCCTGGAGCAGCTGAGATCAGCTCCTCGTAGGTCAGGCCGATGTCGTAGCCGTTATGGCCGTCGTAGTAGATGTAGTCCGTGCCATGGGGGGTCGCCGCGTAGCCCTTGGTGAAGCTCGGGTCGACGCCGTTGCTCCGCAGCGCGACCACCCCGTCGACGGTGCAGATGCGGCCGTCGATCGTGTAGTCCGGGCCGCAGTGGTCGAAGTAGGAATTGACTGAATGCCAGCCCCAATAGGGCCGGGTCAGGAACGGTCCGACTCCACCCAGCCCGGCCCGCACAGCCGCGGAAGGGGGGGGCAGGGCGAAGGAGTCAGGGTGCCGGCTGACCGATGGCGTTCCGTTGCCCACCGCCGGCCTCTCGACCGGTCGCGACGCCGGCACCGGGCTGGCCGCCTGGGCGCTGACGTGGGGAAGGGTGAGGGCGACGAACGCAACGACAAGAAGGCGGCGATGGAGACTTCGCACGCTGACACAACGCCGTCCCCTCCCATTTCATGCGGTTCCGGAGAGCGCATGGGCACCCCGGCCCCGGGCGACGGACTCGTAGAGTGCGGCGTAAGAGCGCCCCGCCGAGGCGGCCGGAGTCAGTCTCGGCTTGACTCCTGGCCCTCGCGGAGGGCGAGGGATTGGACGAGCCGCGTCATTCGCTGTTCGATCCGGCGCACGGTGCGGTTCAGCGCAAAGGTGAGCACGGCAAGGAAGAGGATCGCTCCCACGATGACCAGGTCGAGCAGACGCGCGACCTGTAGGGGTGAGATCACCGCGCGCAGCCGTTCGGGGAACAGGCTGATCAAGATCAGCGCGATCCAGACGGCGAGCCAAAGGAAAGCTTCGCGCGTTTCCAGTTCCTTACGTCGCCACGAGGTATAGCTGAAGTAGGCCATGATCGCGGCAAAGGCGATCGCGATCAGTTGGATCCCGGTCACGCCACCCACCAGCGGAACATCCGGCCCAGAATTCGAACCCCGTCCAGCGGTGTGGTGCCCTTGTGCCGATCGTGGTAGATCGTCCTGATCTCGATCTCAGTCACTCGGAGGCGGCTCCGAGAGGCTCGGACCAGCATCTCGGTCTCCACCGCGTAGCCGCCCGGCGACCAGCGCATCCGCTGGTAGGCGGCGGTGGTGAAGGCGCGCAGGCCGCACTGGGTGTCCAGCACTTCCATGCCGAAGAGCATGCGGAAAAGACGGGAGAGGAACCGATTGCCGAGCCTCATCGCGGGCGGCATTTCGCGGTTGAAGGCCCGCCGGGTGAGGACCAGGTCGACGCTCCCCTCGCGGAGAGGGCGGAGGAGCCGCGGTATGTCAGTCGGATCGTGCTGACCGTCCGCATCCATTACGGCAATCAACTCGAATCCAGCCGAACGGGCGGCCTCCGCCCCGGTCAGCAGCGCGGCGCCCTTGCCGAGGTTGATCCGGTGGCGGAGGACCCTCGCTCCCATGCTCCTGGCCACGCCCGCGGTCGCATCTCGGGAGCCGTCATCGACCACGAATACGGTCGCGTTCTCGCCCGCGCAGGCGAGGGCCGTCCGCCTGAGCACCTCGCCGATCCGATCGGCCTCGTTATGGGCTGGGACGACGATGGCCAGCGGGGACACAGGTTCCAATCGTCGCGAGGGGGGAGCGCGCTCCGCTTCAAGCACGTGCGTATTGTCGCCTGCCCCGGCACCTCACACCTAGTGGACTGTAACGGTCAAATGAGG
>CAXMLP010000516.1:0-4471 GCA_964194225.1 uncultured bacterium
CTTTTACAGCACTCGGGGGACGCGACCCTGGCCGGAGCCGAGTGTGCCACAAGATCTTGAGACAGCTCTGGCAGCTGCCCCTTCGAAGATCCAGGAACTTTGGAACGACGTTACGCCAATGGCACGTTGGGAATGGGTTCGCTGGGTGAATGCAACCAAAAGTCCTGACACCCGCAAACGACGAGTCGAAGTAGCCATCTCGAAGATGAATAGCGGAAAGCGACGGCCGTGCTGTTTCGACCTTGCCTCCTGCACCGACCCCGACCTATCAAGGGGCGGCAGGCTTCTCGAACCAGCGCAATTGAGTGGCGAGTCGAGCTGATCAGTCTCGATGCGACCGACCAGACTTCGCTTCGTGTGCACCACAACGCGCTTGCGAGGTATCGTTTCGTCTCGCTCATGCGTCACCTCCATTTACAAAAGAGCGCGCTGAAGAGCGCGCTGAACCCTGCCTCGGGCGCCAGCGGCGCTGTGCCCAGGGCGAGCGAGAAGGCCAGCGAGGACCGTCGTCGCCGAAGGCTTGCCTCATGAGCGTTGGAAGAACCGCCGGTGTGGTCGCGCCGCCTCTCTTTCTCCTCACCTGGATTGTGGCTGGGGCGCTGGACCACAACTACTCGTTCCTGACCGGGCATGGCAGCGATATCTCGCTGGGCTCGATGGGGTGGCTGATGGCGCTCAATTTCCTCGTCGTTGGAGTCCTCGAACTTGTCTTCGCAGCGGGCCTCCTAGCCTCGAGGGAACGAATCCTCGCGATTCTGGTCCTCCTTGTCGGCCTGGGACTGATCGCGTCCGGCGCGTTTCCTGAAGATGCACCGAAAGCCGCGACAAGCTTGTCCGGGAGCATCCACAACGCCGCTTTCCCTGTTGTCTTTGTCTCCATCGTCATCGGTGCCGCGTATTCGGCGATTCGAGGGCGCGGCGCGGGTTGGCGCACCTACTCGGCAGTAACCGCAGGGGTGCTACTCGCCCTGGTTCTGATCTTTATGATCGCCGGCAGTGAGAAGGGCGATCCTCTCTTCCCGATCACCGGGCTGATCCAGCTCGGCCTGGTCGCCATCGCCTTCGGGTGGCTAAGCAGCCGGGCCTGGCGCCTGCAGCGGCTCGCTACCGTTGCGACAAGGCCGTCCGACGAGGTGAGGCCCCAGCCGACGTCAGTCTGATCGCCAACTGAGCCAGCTCAGCCCGTAATCCAACTCGCCAGTCGTCATTCCGCCGCCGGCCACACGGCAAGGTCCCAATGGGAGGTGATCCATGGCCATTCTCGATAGGTTCCGGCTTGACGGACGCGTGGCAATCGTCACTGGGGCATCGTCGGGCCTCGGGGTGGCTTTCGCCCAGGGCCTCGCGGAAGCGGGCGCCGATCTCGTCCTCGCAGCTCGGCGCAGCGATCCTCTTGCCCGCACCCAGAAGCTTGTTGAGGCGCTTGGCCGGCGAGCGTCAATTGTCGTTGGGGATGTCGGCAAGCCGGAGGACTGCCATCAAATCGTTGCCGAAGCCATGAAGCGCTTCGGTCGAGTGGATGTCCTCGTCAACAATGCGGGGATCGGCACAGCGGTTCCTGCGACTCGCGAAACACCTGACGAGTTCCGCCGCGTCATCGACGTGAACCTCAACGGTTGTTACTGGATGGCGCAGGAGTGTGGCCGGGTGATGAAGCCGGGAAGCTCCATCGTCAACATCAGCAGTGTCCTTGGCCTGGTCACCGCGGGCCTTCCGCAGGCTGCCTATAGCGCCAGCAAGGCGGGCTTGCTCGGTCTGACTCGCGACCTGGCCGCGCAGTGGACGGGTCGCAAGGGCATCCGGGTCAATGCGCTCGCCCCCGGGTTCTTTCCCAGCGAGATGACCGCCCAGTATCCCGATGACTATCTTCATAGCCGACTCTCCTTAATCCCGATGGGCAGGCGGGGTGAGGGGGAGGAACTCGCCGCGGCGCTCCTCTTCCTCGCGAGCGACGCAGCCTCTTACGTCACCGGGCAGGTGCTGGTCGTTGACGGCGGCCTGACGGTTGCCTGACTTGGTGTCTCTCGCGTGTGGGGGTAGCGGTTCTTGAGCCAGCGCGGCTCCGCCTACATCGCAGGCGTCTATGAGCACCCGCGGCGCGAGATTCCCGACCTGAGCGTGGCTCAGATCCACGCCGAGGTTGCCGCCGGCGCGCTGGCGGATGCCGGTCTGGAGTTTCAGGATGTGGATGCCTATTTCTGCGCGGGCGACGCGCCCGGCTTCGGCCCGATTTCGATGGCGGACTACCTCGGGCTCGAGTGCTCCTACGTTGACTCCACCGAGACGGGCGGCTCCTCCTACGTCACCCACGTGGGCCATGCGGCCGCCGCGATCGCGGCCGGGAAGTGCCGGATCGCGCTGATCACGCTGGCCGGACGACCGCGGAGCGGGGCCACGCGGCCCGGGATGAGCGCGGCGCTTATCGATGCACCCGAATTTCCTTTCGAGCAACGTTTCGGAATGACGATTCCCGCTGCGTACGCGCTCGCGGCGGCCCGCCACATGCATGAATTTGGCACCACGAGCGCCCAACTGGCGGAGATCAAGGTCGCCGCCTCCCTCCATGCCCAGCACAACCCAAACGCATTTCTGCGCGACGTGGTGACCGTCGAGGAGGTCCTCGCCTCGCCCTTGGTCGCCGAGCCACTTCATCGCCTGGATTGCTGTGTGATCACCGACGGAGGTGGCGCGCTCGTGGTCGTCTCGCCCGAGGTGGCCCGCGACCTGCCCCGTCAAAAGGCGAAACTTCTGGGTCACGGCGAGGCGCCCAAGCACACCAACAATGGACGCATCGATCTCACGCACACGGGCGCTGTATGGTCCGGCCCCCGCGCCTTTGCCGAGGCAGGTGTGAAACCCGCCGACATCGACTACGCGTCGATCTACGACTCCTTCACCATCACCGTCCTGGAGACGATCGAAGACCTGGGCTTTTGTGCCAAGGGCGACGGCGGCCGCTTCGTGAGCGACGGGGGCCTCGTGGCCCCGCATGGCCGCCTCCCCTTCAACACCGACGGCGGCGGCCTGTGCAACAACCACCCTTCGAACCGCGGAGGAATGACCAAGGTCATCGAGGCAGTGCGCCAGCTGCGCGGCGAGGCCCATCCGGCAGTGCAGGTCCCCGACTGCCAGCTGGCTCTCGTCCACGGCACGGGTGGATCTTTAGGTACACGGATGGGGAGCGCGACGCTCATCCTGGGTCAACCAGACGCGTGACGGGAAGTTTGCCAACCCCGCAAGCGGTGGCCTCGCCCGACAACGAGGAGTTCTTTGCCGGGCTGGAGAGGGGCGAGCTGGTCTTGCCGCGATGCGATGCGTGCGCAACCGTGATCTGGTACCCGCGTCATCACTGCCCCGCCTGCGGAGGCGCCCGAATCAGCTGGTTCCAAGCATCCGGCGAGGGGACGATCTACAGCTTCACGATCGTCCATAAGGGGATCGGCGAGTGGGCGTCCTTCGTTCCCTACGTCCTGGCCTATGTCGAGCTGGCCGAGGGACCCCGGGTTCTCACCAACATCGTCACCGACAGCCCCTCCGTCCTCCGCATTGGAGATCGTGTGAGGACTGCGATCGAGCCGACCTCGCAAGGTCCTCCTGTGCTCCGCTTCAGACCCGTGTGACGCTTCCTTGAGCTGCACGAAAGGAGCAAGGCATTCGGCCGCCGAATGCCCCGCTTGTCCGATCTCTATCGGTTCATTCGACCGCCGAATGTCCGCTCGCTAGGCAACGTTTGAGTTGGCGGCGGCCGGCTTGCCGTGGACCAGCTCCTTGGTGACCACCTTGTTGGGCACCGGCGTGGAGAGGACCATTGCGGTGATCGTGTCGCCGGACTGGGGGCCGATCCGGTTGAGAAGGTCTTCCAGGTGTTCCATCGAGCGAACCGCGACGCGCACGATGTAGCTGTCCGTGCCGGTGACTCGCTGGGCCTCGAGGACCTCGGGAACGTCGAAGAGCCGCCGGCCATGCGTCGAGCATTCGGCCGAGTTGGTGGTGGTGATCCGAATCATCGCCTGCATCGGCAGCCCCAGAGCGGCAAGGTCGAGGTCGGCGTGGTAGCCGCGCAAAACACCTGCTTCCTCCAGCCGGCGAACCCGGTCCGCAACCGCTGGGGGGCTCAGGTTGACGCGCCTACCGAGTTCAGCAAAGCTCAGCCGCGCATTCTCCTGGAGGGCTTCCAGCAGACCCCAATCGGTGTGGTCGAGGTTGGCCGTGGAATCGTAGGTCATTGGCCATATCTTACCCTGAAACGATGGCAGGGGTAGGAGAATGCCGTAGTAAACCTATGGAAATTGCTGCTTAAAGGGCATATTCTTCGGTCATGGAAGTTTTGATGCTTGCACTCGGGCTCGGGGCCTTCGCCGCAGCCGCTGCGCGCTGGGGAGCTGACTCGCGGCCCGGCGTCGGCGACACGCGTGCCACTCCTCCGGCACGCTGGTCTCCGTTCTAAGTCGGGCAGACGCGACTGACGCCG
>CAXMLP010000517.1:0-8514 GCA_964194225.1 uncultured bacterium
AGGTCACCTTCGACATCGACGCCAACGGGATCATGAACGTCAAGGCCCAGGACAAGGGCACCGGCCGGGAGCAGTCGGTCACCATCACCGCGTCCTCGACCCTTTCCAAGGACGAGGTCGAGCGGATGGTCAAGGAGGCCGAGTCGAACTCGGGCGACGACCGCCGCAAGCGCGAAGAGGTGGAGACCCGCAACCAGGCCGACCAGATGGTCTATCAGGCCGAGAAGGTGATCAAGGACAACGAGAGCAAGATTCCGGCCGAGCTGAAGGCGGAGGTCGAGACCAAGTTGACCGCTGTCAAGGAGGCCGCCAAGGGCACCGACACCGCCGCCCTCAAGCAGTCGATGGATCAACTCAACGAGTCACTCCAGAAGATCGGCCAGCACATCTACGCCACGCCCAACGGCCCCGGTCCCGATGGCGCGGCTCCCCATGGGGACCCCAAAGCCGGCGGCAAGAAACATGAAGAGGAAGTGGTCGACGCCGAGTACAAAGAGGTCTAGCCCCGGAGGGAGAGACCCCCAGGTTGAACAAGTTGAAGTAGGAGAGGGCTCCGCCGGTGGGGCCCTCTTCCTTTTCATCGGGCTGCTTTCGTTTTCCACCAATTGAGCGGCGGGTATATACGCTCACCATGGTGGCCAGCAAGGACTACTACAAGACTCTCGGGATCGCGCGGGGAGCCTCGGCCGGCGAGGTCAAGTCGGCCTTCCGCAAGCTCGCCCGCAAATACCATCCCGACACAAACAAGGGGAACCCGGCGGCGGAGAAGACATTCAAGGAGCTCTCCGAAGCCTATGACGTTCTCAGCGATCCCAAGAAGCGTGCCGAATACGACAGCCCCGTCTCGCAATTCCGCAACGCGGCCGGCGGGCGAGGCCCGGCGACCGCCGGCGGCCCCTTTGGCGGGGCCAACGTTGAATGGGACCTCAACGACGTCGGTGACATCTTCGGCAGCATCTTTCGGGGGCGGGGGGGCCAGGGGGCTCGGTCACGTCCCGCAGAGCCTCCCGAGCAGATCTACGAGACGCCCGTCGAGCTCACCCTCCGCGAGGTGATCGAGGGCGCTCGCCGCCTGGTCAGGCAGGATGACGGCAAGCAGCTCGAGGTGACCTTTCCACCCGGCGTCGCCGAGGGCTCGAAGGTTCGGGCCGGCAAGAATCACACCTTCACGGTGAGGCTGCAGGCGGATCCCGCCTGGCGCGTCGAGGGCCGCGACGTGCACGGCGAGCTCGAGGTGCCGGACTACCTGGCGGTGCTCGGCGGCGAGGTAACCGCTCCCACACCCGCCGGCAAAAGGATCTCGCTGAGCGTGGGGCCCAACGCCCGCGCCGGGAAGGTCATGCGGGTTCGCGGAAAGGGTATCCCCGCACTGGGTGGCAGCCCAGCCGGCGACCTCCTCCTGCATCTGCGCGTGACGGTGCCAGAGGCACTCGATGAAACGCGACGGCGGCTCTACGAACAGCTCCGGGACGCCGCCCAGGCCTGAACGGGGGCTCGACACCCGCCCCTGATTCGGGTTCAGCTGGTCGGGGCGGGGGGACCGAGATCCAGGGCTGGGTCGGGCGGGGCGGCGGGAGTGGCCCACCGGACGTACGGATAGCCGGTGACAGCATGGAGCTCGTTGGCTCGCCGCACGCTGGCCTCGAACGCCTCGCGGAAGGCGCTCTCCTCCCGCGCCAGCAGGGCCCGGCTGACCGGCTCGAGGTGGTCGCGCAGGTAGTCGCGAAGCTGCTCGGCGTACTTGGGGCGAGTCTGGGCCAGGTTTACCAGGAGGGCCCGGGTGCGCCGCAGGTAGAAATCGGCAAGATCCCAGTTCCCACCAAGGGCGGCATGCCACAGGTTGCCGTAGAGGCGGCTCACCACGGCCATGATGTCCCCGGCCCCGGGCAGCAGGGCCGCCATCTGCTCGAGGCTGACCTCGCCATGGCTGGTTCGGATCCGGCGATCGCCCTCGTCTTCCATCAGCCTTGCCAGATCCTACAAAAGCGCGCCTCGATGGGAGCGGCAGGGGGCGGGCCGCACCGGCCGCGGCCCTGAGGGTCCACGCGAAAGGCGGTTTCGCAGCGCGTCTCTTCTGAGTACCATTCCGGCAGCCAGCGATGCCGATTCTCCGAACATTCCTCACAACGCCCATGCCGCCTTCGGAGACTTAGAGCCAGTGGACTGGCGCCAGGGGCGGCGGCCGGGCGACGTCCGCGTCGTCATGCGGCGTGCCCCCAAGCTTCCCCGCACACTCGGGACGGGTGCCCTCTTCGCCGCCTGTTACGGCAACGTGGGGTCCAGCATCTACTACGCCCTGGGAGTCACCGCGGCCATCGCGCTGGGGCTCACGCCGCTGGCGTTCCTGTTGGCGGGCTGCATCTTCGTGACCACGGCCCTCAACTACGCCGAGGGAACGGCGGCGGTGCCCCAAGCCGGCGGCAGTTCGAGCTTTGCTCGCCGCGCATTCAACCAACCGGCCGGCTTTTTGGTCGGCTGGATTCAACTGTTGAACTACACCGCGACGGTCTCCATCTCCGCCTACACCGGCATTGCCTATCTGACCGTGTTTCCGATCTTCCGAGTTCTGGGTGAGCCGCTCCCCCACGCGATCGCCACCGTCGTGCTGATCGCGGTGCTGATCGTCATCAACATCGTCGGGATCCAGGAGTCGAGCGTGCTTAACCTGAGCCTGGCGATCCTCGATCTGGCGACCCAGGTGGTGCTCGTTCTGCTCGGGATCATCCTCCTGCTGAACATCAAGGTTGTGCTGGCGAACATTCACTGGGGGATCGCCCCGACGTGGGGCAACTTCCTGGCCAGTGTCTCCATCGCGATGGTGTCCTACACGGGTATCGAGACGATCTCAAACATGTCGGAGGAGGCCAAGAACCCAGGCCGCACCGTGCCCCGAGCGACCTTCTTTGTGATCGGCGCCGTGCTCTTCGTATCCGCCTTCCTACCGACCATCGGGGTGAGCGTCTTTCCGATCCGGTATGACGGTGCCCATCACATGTACATAACCGAGCTCGGCACCAAATGGGCAAACGACCCCGTGGCAGGCATCGTGACCTTCTTCAAACCGGCGAGCCTGGCCTTCTGGGCCGGTGTCTGGGTCGCCATCCTCGCCTTCACGATCCTGGTCATCGCCACCAATGCCGGCCTGATCGGAATCTCGCGCCTCAGCTACTCGTTGGGCTCCAACAAGCTGATGCCGAAGACCTTTTCCAGCCTCCATCCTCGCTTCCAGACCCCGTGGGTGTCGATCATCGTCTTCGGCATCGCGGCCGCGGTTCTCGTTCTGCCCGGGCAGCTCGACCTGCTCGCCGCCACCTATTCGCTGGCGGCCACCTTCGCCTTTTGCATCGCCCACCTAGCGGTCATGCGCCTGCGCTACGTCTCACCCGACCTCTACCGGCCCTATCAGATGCCGCTCAACATTCCCTTCGGGCGCGCCTCCATCCCCGTGCTCTCAGTCGTGGGGGCCCTGGCCATCGGCGCCGTGTTCACCCAGCTGATGTCGCAGAACATTGCCAGCTCGTCCTATGTCTTCACAGGTTGGTTGATCTGCGGAGTTGCGGCCTTCATCGCCTATCGCCGGCACACCCGCCAATCGCTCTGGGAGCCGATGGCGGTGCCCCCTGCACCAGAGCGGGTTCTTCGCCACGATCCGGTCGTCACCCCGCGCTCGGCGCGGGTGAGGGTCAAGTGCCACGAGCTGCTGCCGGATATACCGGTCGAGGAGCCGGCCGACCACATGCACCGCCACACGCGGTGGCGGCGGCTGCAGCTGCGCCTGGAGAGGGCGGGTCGTGCGCGGGTGATCCTCGGGCTGCTCGCCTGCCTCGGCATCAGCGTGCTGGCGGTCTACGTAGACCTCTCTCCATACGATCCGTTCGGGCCTCAGCTGGGCTGGTCGCCGGGCATCCTCTTCGTCGCCGCGATAGCGGCCTTCCTGATGTGGCGGGGATTCGAGGAGCGCCGCTGAACGGCCGCGGCAGATCTGGGGAGTCGAGGGGAGAGGAATTCCGGAGCCGACGGCGAGATTCGAACTCGCGACCTGCCACTTACGAGGCGGCTGCTCTGCCAGCTGAGCTACGTCGGCGCGGTTCGTCAGTCTAAGGTTTCGAATCAGAATGCCGCCAGGATCGACCCCACCGGTGGAGCGCCTGCGAGCCGGCGAATACGAGTTGATCAGGCCCCTGCTGCTCGAGCTTTATGAGTTCGAGCAGCCCTACTTTGCAGACCACCCTCAGCTCAGCCGGCCGGAGTTGGAATCGGCTGTTCAGGGCGTGCCGGCCCGATTCTCGGGGGAGAACGTGGTCCTGGCCGTCCGCGACGGGGAGGCGTTGGCCGGGTTTTGCTGGTGCGTGATCTTCGATCCGGGCACCGGGTTGGAGGGCGAGGTGGCCGAGGTTTTCGTATCCTCCCGGCACCGCCGGTCGGGAGTGGGGCGGGCCCTGCTGGCGGAGGCGGTGCGGCTCTTCGAGGAGCGCGGCGTCACCCTGGGTTACGTCTGGACCCGGGAGGAGAACGCAGCCGCGGTCGAACTCTACCGGGAGGCGGGGTTCGAGCCGAATCGCCAGCTCGTCCTGACCTGGTACCCGGCGTCCAAATAGAATCTCGACAGTGATCGACCCCCAAGGAGACCCCCAAGGGGCCGAGTCTCCGCAGGGGAAGGCCCCGGGTCGACGCGGACCGGTAGCCATGGCAGCGCTGATCTTGGTCGTGGCGATCTTCAGCGGAGCCATCTCCGCCGGCATGACCCTGGCCATCCTGCGCACCCAGTCGCGGACCAACCAGCAGACGGTGGACCTCGGTTCCAACGTGCGGATCAACGAGGAGAGCGCCGTCATCCAGGTTGCCGGTCGCGCTACCCCGGCGATCGTGACGATCGTCACGACTGAGTCAGCGTCGGGCCGCCGCCTCGGGTCGGGCTTCCTGACAACCAGCGACGGCTACCTGGTCACCAACGCCCACGTCGTCGCCAATGCCCCGACGCTGATTGTGTTCGTCGGCACCGATCTGGCTCGGCACGATGCCCGCCTGGTCGACTCCGATTGCCAGACCGACATAGCGGTCCTCAAGGTCGACGGTCTGAACGCCCTGCCGACACTCGCCTTTGCCGACCCAGCCAGCCTGAAGGTTGGCCAGACGGTCATCGCCCTCGGCAGTCCCATGGAGGGGAATGCGGTGAGCCGGGGAATCGTGAGCTCCCTCCACCACGCCGTCAGCGTCAACGACCCGGTGACGGTCACGGCGGAGCACAGCTACGCGGACACCATCCAGACCGATGCGTCGATTGACAGCCGCAATTCGGGCGGCCCCCTGCTCAACGTGGCCGGCCAGGTTGTGGGTGTGAGTGTGGGCGCCACCGCGCAGGGCCGGCCTTTCGGGTTTGCCCTAAATGCGGCCAACTTTCGCTCGGAGGTGGAGCAGATCATCCGCGACGGGCAGCTGGTGGTTCCCGACCTGGGAATCACCTACCAGGATCGGTCAGCACAGGACGCGACGCTCCGTGGCACACCGATCGGAAGCCTCGTCACGACCGTCGCCCGGGGCGGCCCGGCTGAGCTCGCCGGGGTGCGAACGGGGGACATCATCACCGCTCTCGACGAGCTGAAGATTGACGATGCTCATCCGCTCGGGCAGTTGTTGGTCAATCGATTCCGGCCTGCGCAGCGGGTGACGCTCACCCTCAACCGGCAGGGCTCTGTCAGCGAGGTCTCGGCCACCCTCGGCCGTCAGCATCCACGGTGCACGGGGTGAGCATCAGAACGACGCTGGGGGCTGCCCTGGACGAGGCCGCCCGCTCCCTGGGAGTGGCTGGGGAGATGCCCGACCTCGAGCTGACCAGGGCTCGGAACGCCGCCCATGGCGACTTCGCCAGCTCGGCCGGGATGAAGCTCGCTCGCGTTCTGCGCCGCCCCCCGGCGGAAATTGCCGCCGCGCTGGTGGCCGCCTTGAAGCTGCCACCGGAGATGGCCACCGCCGCCGCCGAGGGCGGCTATGTGAACCTTCGACTCAGTCCAGCCTGGCTTCAGCGGGTGGTGAGCGAGGCAGCCGCGGGCGAGTCGTACGGGGCAGCCAACATCGGCAGGGGCGAGCTAGTCCAGGTGGAGTACCTGAGCACGAACCCCACCGGGCCGCTCCACATCGGCCATGGCCGGGGCGCCATCATCGGCGACTCTCTGGCCACCCTGCTCGCCTTCACCGGGCACCAGGTGGAGCGGGAGTATTACGTCAACGACTTCGGCAACCAGGCCCACAAGTTCGGGGCCTCGATCCTTGCCCGTCTCCGAGATGAGGACCCCCCGGAGGGCGGCTACCAGGGGGAGTACGTGAATGCGCTGGCCGCCCGCGCTCGCCAAGAGGGGATTGCGGCGACCGAAGAGGCGTTGATGGCATTCGGTCTCGAAGTGATGGTGGCGGCCTTCCAGGCGGAGCTGGCCCGGCTCGGTGTCAATTACGACGCCTGGTTCTCGGAGCGGTCCCTGTGGGAGTCCGGCGATGCCCAGGAGGCGATCGGGAGGCTCCGCGCAGGGGGTTACCTGAAGGAGCGAGACGGGGCCACCTGGTTCGCGCCCGCGCTGCAAGAGAAGGAGGCGGGTCAAAAGGCGAGTCAAGAGGCGGGTCAAAAAATGGGCCAAAAGTCGGGTCAGGAAGTTGGGCAAACTCAGGAGCACACGGGTGGCGACGATGAGGACCGGGTGGTGTTCCGGTCCAATGGAGTTCACACCTACTTCGCCTCCGACCTGGGCTACCTGCTCAATCGCTTTGAGCGCCGCGGCTATCACCGGGTGATCGAGGTCTGGGGTGCCGATCACCACGGTTACGTGCCGCGGATGAAGCAGGCCTGCGCGGCACTGGGAATCGAGGCGGACAGGCTGGTCATCCTCCTGAACCAGTTCGTGACGCTCAAAGAAGGAAAGATGTCCAAGCGGTCGGGCCGGTTCGTGACGCTGGCCGAGCTATTGGACCGGGTCGGAGCGGACGCAGTCCGCTGGTTCTACCTGTCCCGCTCGCCCGACACCATGATGGAATTTGACCTCGAGCTGGCCACCACCCAGAACCGGACCAACCCGGTCTTCTACGTCCAGTACGCTCACGCCCGGCTGAACGGCATCGAGCGAGCGGCGGCCGAGCGCGAGCTGCCGGCGACGGCGCAGACCGGGCTGCTGGTCCAACCCTGGGAGCTCGACGTCGCCCGCCAGCTGGCCCACTGGCCGGACGCGGTCGCCGAGGCGGCCAGGCTCATGGAACCGCACCGGATCCCATACTTCCTCTACGAGCTCGCCGACCGGGTCAGCACCTTCTACGAGGCGGGCAACGACAAAGGGGACTTCCGGGTGGTCGTACCCGACCCGGACCTGACCCGGGCGCGGCTGGAGCTGTGCCGAGCCGCCCGCGCGACCCTGAGAACGGGCCTGGAATTGATGGGAGTGACCGCTCCCGACCGAATGGACCGCACTGCGGAGGAGATTTAGTCGACTGATGGACATCACCTGGCTGGGACATGGCTGTTTTCGCATCCGAGGTCGGAACGCGAGCGCTGCGACCGACCCGTTCCCGCCCGCCCTCGGGGTCAAGCTACCCCGGCTCGACGTCGATCTGGTCACGATCAGCCACGGTCATCCCAATCACTCTTACCTCGACGCGGTGGGGAAGGAGGCCCACGTGGTCGACGGCCCCGGTGAATACGAGGTGAGGGGCATCACCGTGACCGGGCTGCCCAGCTTCCACGACACGTTGGGAGGGGTCGAGCGGGGTCGCAACACGATCTACCTGATCGAGGTCGACGACGTCCGGGTCTGCCATCTCGGCGATCTCGGACATCGACTTGATGACTCGACAATTGAAACAATCGGCACCGTGGACGTCCTTCTGGTGCCGGTCGGGGGCGCCAATTCACTCGGCGCGGGAATGGCGGCCGAGGTTGTCCGCGCGATCGAGCCTCGCTGGGTGGTTCCCATGCACTTTCGGACACCGGGGTTCAAAGCTGAGCTCGAAGGGGTCGAGACCTTCCTCAAGGAGATGGGCGTGGCCGAGGCGGTGCCACAGGCGAAACTGGTGGCCCAGGCCTCCGCGTCTGGTGGCGAGGGCGAAACAAAAGTCTTCCTAATGGAGCCGAAAGGGCAGTAACCTTTTAAAAACCCCCGGGAGGTTTCCCAATCTTGACCAAGTACGTCTTCGTGACCGGCGGTGTGGTTTCGTCCCTCGGCAAGGGGATCACCGCAGCCTCAATCGGGTCGATTCTCAAGTCTCGCCGCGTTTCCGTGACGATCCAGAAGCTGGACCCCTACCTCAATGTGGACCCGGGCACCATGAGCCCCTATCAGCATGGCGAGGTCTTTGTCACCGACGACGGTGCCGAAACGGACCTCGACCTCGGCCATTACGAGCGCTTTGTCGACGAGAACATGTCCGCGGCATCCAACGTCACCACCGGGAAGATCTATTCAGAGGTGATCGCCAAGGAGCGGCGGGGTGATTACCTCGGCGCCACCGTTCAGGTGATCCCCCACATCACCAATG
>CAXMLP010000518.1:0-1668 GCA_964194225.1 uncultured bacterium
AAGCGGACGCGGCTGCCGTTATATATAGGTCACTAAGCAAGATGAGCGATGCTGATCTGCCCGAGCAACTGATCCCGGCCCCGACGGTGGCCGAGGCGATGCGGCTGGTCGGGTTCGACCAGGCGAAGCTGGTGGCGGGGGCGGGCGGTTTGGATCGGCGCGTGAGGTGGGTCCGGGTCATCGAGACGCCCCAAACCGCCCGCCGCGCCCGCCCTGGCGATCTCCTGCTGACCACCGCCTACCCGATCAAGGATGACCCCGCCGCGCAGCTTGACCTCGTTGCAACCATTGCCAAGGTGGGCGGGTCGGGGCTGGTCGTGAAGCTGGGAATGTACCTGCAGGAGCTGCCGGAGGGGATGGCGGGAGAGGCGGACCGCCTCAACCTGCCCCTCTTCACCCTCTCGCAGGATGTCCCCTGGGCCGACTTCATGGAGCCGCTGCTGGAGCGGATCATCAACGCCGAGCACTCCCGGCTGAAGCAGTCGATCGCGATTCACCGCCGCTTCACCGAGCTGGTCCTCGACGGAAAGGGCCTCGACGAGATCGCGCGAACCCTCTCGGAGCTGCTCCAATCGGCCGTTTCCATCGAGGACGCGACCTTCCACCTCCTGGCGCACGCCGGCGGCTCGGACGTCGACAAGCACCGCCGCGAGACCATCGCCCACCACGGCACGCCGCCCCGAGTCCTCTTCGACCCGGGCATTCAGCAGGTGCTCCGGGAGGTGGCCAACCACCGCGGCCCGATGAAAGTGCCCGCCTTCCCACGGCTGGGAATGGATCGCGAGCGGATCATCGCCCCCATCTACGCGGCCAACCAGGTGCTCGGCTACATCTCGGTGCTCGACCATCCGCCGGACGCCGAAGAGCTCGCCTTCATGGCCATGGAGAACGCCGCCACGGTCGTGGCGATGGCGCTCATCAAGGAGCGCGAGGTGGCGGCGGCCGAATCGACCGTGCGGGGAGAATTCCTGGAGGACCTCGCCCAGGGCAGCTACGGCGACGAGGCAGCCGCGCTCCGGCGGGCCCGTCACCTGGGCTACCCGATCTCCGGGCAGCACGTGCTCGTGATCGTCGACATCGACGGTTTCAGCGCCTTCGCCCGCAGCCGGGAGCTGACCGAGGAGATGATCCAGTCGCTGAAGCGCGAGTACCTGCGGCGCGTCTCGGGGGTGGTCCGGCACAGCTACCAGCGGGCGCTCCTCGGCCCCCGCTCCGACAGCATCCTAGCCCTGATTCCGTTGGGGCCGGATCCCGCCGGCCATGAGACCAAGGTGCGGGCGCTGGGTGATCGTTTGCGGGAGGCGATCGCCGAATGGAAGCCCGGCTTCACCGTTTCCGTCGGGTTCAGCGCGCCGACTGCAGCCCCCGCCGGCGTGGCCGCCGCCCATCGAGAGGTCCGCAGTGTCATGGAGACGCTCACCCGGTTCGGCCGCACCGACCAGCTGGTCTCCGCCAATGAGCTCGGCGTGACGGGGCTGCTCGCCAGCGTCGCCGATGATCGCCTCCTCGACTTCGCGCGCCGCCACCTGGGCCCCCTGGTCGAGCACGACAAGCGCCGGGGCGGGGACCTGGTCGAGACGCTCCGGGCCTTCCTCGAGGCGGGGGAAAAACAGGCCGCGGCGGGCCGGCCCCAACCCCGGCCGCGGAGCGTCAGCGTCGCCTTCGGCA
>CAXMLP010000519.1:0-6639 GCA_964194225.1 uncultured bacterium
TAAGAGACAGAGGCCGTAGAAAGCGGTCTCCCCGATCACCCGACCCTGCCACTGGTCCTCCTTGAAGATCACCACGTTGGCCGGCCAGGGCCGCTCCCAGACGCCGCCCGGTCGCCAGGCGTCGTGGGTCCCGGGTGTGATCAGCACGGGCACCCGGCACTCGGCCAGCGCCAGGGCGAGGCGCGCAGCCTCGGGTTGGGCGGGCAGATCGCGGTCGAAAACATCGCCCGCCAGGACCAGCGCCTGGGCGCCGTGCTGCTTCACCACTTCGGAGAAGCGATCGACCTGGCGCGCGAAATCTTCACGCCGTAACGCTCGCCGCTCACGGTCCTCGATGTACTCGAGGCGTGGGGCGAGGTGGATGTCCGCGCTGTGGAGGAACCTCACGATGTAAAGACCTTGGGGTGGAGGGACGACAGCTGCTTGTCGCGGGCGGGCACATTGTCGCCCTTTACATCGCTCCGCGCCACCCGGCCGCCGGCGGTGAATAATCACGGCCATGTCCGCTGAATTCGAGAAGGGCGACCGGATCGTTCGCCTGCTCGCCGAGCTGCGCCTTCTGCAGGCGATCCCCCACGGGCTCAGCACCCGCGAGCTGGGCGAACGGATGGGAATCAGCCAGCGACAGGCCCAGCGGGACCTGAAGGCGCTGGAGGGGTACCTGGGAGTCCCCTTCCACCTCGAGGCCAACCGCTGGGTGGTCGATCGGGCGTTCTGGCTCCAGCCGCTCCGCTTCTCGCTGTCCGAGGCGATGGGGCTGCTGCTGAGCGCCCGGCTGATGCTGCGCCATTCCGACCACCGCGATGAGTTCACGGCCTCTGCCTACGAGAAGCTGGCCGCCGTGCTTCCGGAGCCGATCCGCGACACGCTGGTCGAGGCGGCCGCTGGCATCGCCAAAAAACCGGCCGAGGGCCGCCATACCAGGGTCCTGCGCGAACTGGTCACCGGTTGGGCCGAGCGGCGCAAGGTGCGGATCACGTACACGATGGAGCGAACCTTCGAGCGGACGGTCTGGCCGCTCTTCCTGGAGCCGTCGCCGCTGGGCAGCGGGATCTACCTGCTGGCGTGGGACCAGAAGCTCGAGGCGGTGCGTTCATACCGCGTGGAGCGCATCTCCGACGCCCGGCTTCTCGACGAGGTGTTCCAGCCGCCGGACGGCTTCGATGCCGGGGCCTACCTGGGCCAGGCCTGGGGCATCTGGAGCCCGGGCGAACCGGTCGAGGTGGAGCTGATCTTCGCGCCGGCCGCCGCCCGACGGGTCAAAGAGACGGTCTGGCATCCCAGCCAGACGCTGGCGGACCTTCCCGATGGTCGCGTTCGATTGACCGTCCAGGTGAGCTCGTGGCTCGAGATGCGACACTGGGTTCTGGGTTGGGGCGAGGCCTGCGAGGTGGTCGGCCCGCCCGAGCTGCGCAATTCGATCCGTGCCACCGTGGCATCGCTGGCCCACACCTACGGCACGGCGACCGCACCGGCACGCCGGCCCGGCCGGCGGGCGGGAGCTGAGGGGAGCCATGCGCGAAAGCCTCGTTGAGTTTGGCCGGCTGCTGGTGGTCCGCGGCTATGTCGTCGGGGCCGACGGGAATCTGTCGGTTCGCGACGGCGAGAAGGTCCTCATCACCCCCAGCCGGCTCCGCTACGAGAGGATGACAGCCGATGACATCGTCTCGATCGACCTCGACGGCCGGGGCAGGAGCAACCGCTCATCGGAGTGGGCTGTCCACTGCGAAATCTACCGGGCCCGGCCCGAGGTCGAGGCGATTGTGCATGCCCATCCCATCCACGGCTGCGTCCTGGCGGTCAGGGGCGAGGCCCTGAAGCCGCTGCTCGACGAGGTGGGCCCGGTGCTCGGCGGTGAGATCCGGGTCGCCGAACACGCCCCCTCGGGGTCGATGGAGCTGGCGCACCACGCGGTGGCTGCACTGGGCAACCGGCAGGCGGTGATCCTGGCCCACCACGGGACGGTGACGGTGGGGGACAGCCTGGAGGAGGCCTTCTACCGCCTCGAGGTGCTGGAACGGGTGGCCCAGATCCAGGTGCTGCGTTGACCTTCGAGGAGTCGGTCGTCAGGGTCGCCGCCCTGCGCGAGGCCGAGGTCGAGGTCAATCCGTTCTGCTCCTACGGGCTGATGAGCCACGGCCATCAGGTAGAGCGGGCCATCGTGCTGATCCACGGCTTCACCAGCTGCCCGCAGTGCTTCCACCGGCTCGGCGAGCAGCTGCATGCGCTGGGCCACAACATCCTGTTGCCCCGCCTTCCCCGCCACGGACTGGCGGACCGGTTGAACAACGAGATGGCCGGGCTCAACGCGGACGAGCTGGTGGCGGCGGCTGAGGAGGCGATGGACATCGCCACTGGCCTCGGGCAATTGGTCACCGTCGCCGGCCTCTCTCTCGGCGGAGTGCTCGCCGCCAAGCTGGCGCTCGACCGCGCCGACCTCGACCGGGCGGTCATCATCGCTCCGATATTTGCGGCGCCCGACCTGCCCGAAGTTGCCAGCGCCCTCACCGGCCTGATCGCGAACGGGCTGCCCAATCGTTTCGTCTGGTGGGATGCGAAGGCGAAGGAGAAAATAGAGGGGCCGGCCTACGCCTATCCCCGCTTCCCGACCAAGGGGTACGGGGCGATGCTGACGGTCGGGGCCCGCGTCAAACGGGCAGCCCGGGCAGCAAAACCGCGGGCTCGCGAGATCCGGGTGGTCATCAATGCCGCGGATCCGGCAGTGAACAACGACGCCACCCGGCGCCTGGTGGAGCACTGGAGGAGCAACGGCGAGGCGGTTTCCAACTACGAATTCCCGAAGGAGCTGAACCTGCTTCACGACATGGTGAGCCCCGAGCAGACCAAACAGCAGATCGACCTCGTCTACCCCGTGCTCAAGAAGTGGATCGCCGACGACCTAATCTGAGGGGCTGTGACCTTCCGCGACCCGCTCTCATCGAACCAACTGGACGCGCTGCGCGCCCGCTTTCCGATTCTCCACACCACCACCTACCTGGCGAACCACACGCTCGGCGCGATGCCCCAGGAGTACGGCGAGGCGCTGCAGCGCTACACCGAGGAGTTCGCGACACGGGGTGTGCGGGCCTGGACCGAGAAGGGCTGGTGGGATTCCCCGGTCACCGTCGGCGACACGCTGGCGCCCCTACTCGGGGCTCCCCCAGGCTCGGTGGTGATGCTTCCCAACGTGACCATCGCGGAATGGGTCGTGGCCAGCTGCTTCGAATTCACCGGCGAGCGCCGGCGGGTTGTCTACGAGGCGCAGAACTTCCCGACGGTGATGTACGTCTGGGAAGCGGTGGCGGGCGCCGAGGTGGTGACGGTGGATCACTCGGACCAACTGATCGACGCGATCGACGAGCGGACGCTTCTGGTGCCGATCTCGCACGTCCAGTTCAAGACCGCCCACAAAGTTGATGTCGAGGCGATCGTGCGCAAGGCGCATTCGGTGGGCGCGCATGTCGTCCTGGACACCTACCAGTCGGCGGGCGCCGTACCACTCGAGTACGAGAAATGGGGAATCAGCTTCGGCGTCGGCGGGTCGGTCAAGTGGCTGTGCGGCGGGCCCGGCGGCGGTTACCTGTACGTCCGGCCCGACCTGCAGGCATCCCTCGAGCCGCGGCTGACCGGTTGGCACGCCCACGCCCGGCCCTTCGCCTTCGAGCCGGGTGCGATCGAGTACTCGCAGGCATCGATGTTGCGGTTCGCGCACGGCACGCCGGCGGTGCCCGCGCTGGTCGCCGCGGAGGCCTCCTACCGCGTCATCGCCGAGGTTGGGGTCGACCTCATCCGAGCTCGCAGCCTGTACCTCACCCAGTACCTGATCGACAACGCGCTGGAGCGCGGCCTGGCGGTCAATTCGGAGACGCGCCCCGACCGGCGCGGGGCATCCGTGGTGATCCGGGTGGATGACGAATCCGGGATGGAGGAGCGGCTGGCGGCGCAGCGGATCATCGTCGACAGCCGGCCCGGTGCTGGCGTGCGGGTGGGACCGCACTTCTTCACCACCCGGCAGGAGCTTGACGTGCTCCTCGACGCCCTCGCTCCCGCGTAGCCGATTGGAGCACCGCGAGGTTCGCAAGCATTGGCCGCTCCGCGCGGCAATCGCAACGCTCGTCCTCCAGTTCGCGCTCGGGGTTGGCTACACCTGGGGAGCTCTGGCTCCGTTCGCCTTGAGCCAGACCCATTGGACGTCGCTGCAGGTCGCGATCGTCTTTTCCTCGACTCCCGGCGGTTACGGGATCGGGAGCATTCTCGGCGGCCGCCTGGCCGACCGCTTTCCGCCCCGCCGGCTCCTCTGGATCGTGCTCGGTGTGATCGGCCTCGGCTTCGCGGTCGCCTTCCTGGCCCCCTCGCCGCTGACCTTCGCGGTCTTCTACGGCATGCTTGCCACCGGTTTCGGCGGCGGCTTCTCGATCGCGGTCTGCATCTCGACGATGCGCCAGGTGTTCCCGACCCGCTTTGGCACCGCGGGCGGGGCGCTGAGCGCGGTCTTTGCCAGCTCGGCACTGGTGCTGGTGCCGGTGGTGACGCTGATGGTGCAGCCGCGGGGATGGATCGCCGCGCTCACCATCACGGCCTCGTCGGTGCTGGCGCTGGCCGGCCTGGCCCTGCTCCTGATGCCCGGCCTGCCGATCCCTCCCCGGCACGCCACCGAAGGCCATCCGCCGTTCTTATCGTTATTCGCACGGCGGTTGGTGTGGTCGTCACTGCTCGTGGAGCTCCTGGCCACACCGCTCGGCTCCTACGCCTTCGCGCATGTGGGACGGAATCGCGCATGAGGACGGACTGGCTGTCTGGATCGCGAGTGCTGCCGTGGCTGGGTTTGTGGCCGGCAACGGAGGGGGACGGCTGCTCGGGGGAAGCGCCACCGACCGCTACGGCACCGGGCCGGTGATGGCGGCGATGCTCCTGTGCACCATCAGCGCGGCCGTGGTTGTCGCGACTGCCGCCTCGCCCGCTCAGCTGCTGGCGGGAGCTCTGCTGGCGGGAATTGGTTTCGGGGCACCGGCCGGGATCATGCCGCGCGTTGCCGTGGAGGCCGCCCGCGATGCCCCCGGGGCAGCGTTTGGGCTCATCTTCACCGGCTTCACGACCGGCGCGCTGGCGGGGCCTTTGATCGGAGAGCTGCTTCCCCTTGGCGGCGCGGGCTTCCTGGCCATGACCGTGCTGCCGCTGGGTGGCCTTTTTGTGGTCGCTTTGCGCCAGCGCCTGCGGACGGCGACTCTCGCTACGAGTTAGCTGGAGTCAGGTCGATCTCGCCGGCCGCCCAGTGGTCCTCCATCGCCTTGGTGTCCCTCTCAATGCTGCTGAAGGCAGCGAAGGTGATGCCCGCGGCGATCGCCAGGAAGAGGGGGGAGACGATCAGGAGCGCGATCTGCAGGCTGCCGAGGCGGTCGGACAGAAATCCCACCGCAAGCGGTGACCAGGAGTCGCCCAGGAGATGGGCGATGAGCAGGCTCATGGTCACGCCACTGGCGCGCAGGCTGGGCGGGACGACGTTCTGCCCGATCGCCGTGAAGGGGCCGCTGTACAGGTAGAGGGCGATCACGGAGATCAGGAAGAACGGTATGAAGAGCGCCAGGCTGGGGGCGAGCAGGGCGATCGCGACCGAAACCGCGCCAATGGCGAACCCGACCAGGCCGACCTCGAGGTTGCCCTTGGCCGACTTCCTCGACCGCCGGTCGGCGAGCCAACCGCCGCCGAGAGTCCCGATGAGTCCGCCGAACACGACAACGCCGCCGGAGATGGTCGCGGCCTTGCTGGCGCTGAGCCCGAAGTGGCGGACCATGTAGATAGGCAGCCAGCTGACATCGGCCGCCAGCACGAAGAAGAGGAAGCACTGAGCGCTGATCGTGAGTGCGAGCGTCCTGATCCGGAGGAGGCGCGCAAAGCTGGCGAAGCTGGATGCCTTGGTGCGTGCCAGCTGGGGCCCTCTGGCCTCAGCCGCTCCGCGCAGCGGTTCCCGCAGCGTGAAGGCAAGCACCGCGAAGATCAGTCCCGGAATCGCGGTCACGAAGAAGGCATATCGCCAGCCGAACCGCTCGGCGATCAGCCCGCCGCCGATGAAGCCGACGGCGATCCCGAAGGCGGTCCCGGCGCCCCAGATGGACATCGCCCGCCCGCGGGTTCCCTTCGGGTAGTAGTCGCCCAGGAGCGAGGTGCCGGCGGGGTAGTAGCTGGCCTCCCCGATGCCAACGAGGGCGCGGCTCAGGAAGAGGTGGGTGAAGTTGGCAGCGAGGCCGGTGAGCAGGGTGGCGAGGCTCCAGATGGTGACGCCGACCCCGATCACGTTCTTTCGGATGCCCCGATCAGCCCAGTAACCGAAGGGGAGGGCGGACACGGCGTAGACGATCAGGAACGAGCTGGCCAGGAACCCGATCGAGGTGTCGTTGAGATGGAACTCGCGCTGCAGGATGGGGGAGACGGCGGTTGGCACGAACCTATCGAGGTAGTTGAGGAAGTTGATCCCGACCATGACCGCAAGGGCGTAGCGGGCGTAACCCTTCGGCACCCGGCCATTATCGCCGGGGCTGGAACTGGCGGCCTTGCTACCCTTGACGGGCCATCGGGCGCCTTGGCTGGGTCGGCACTGAGCATGTGGCTGAGCTCAACGGTCTGTAAAACCGCCGCGAAAGC
>CAXMLP010000520.1:0-5071 GCA_964194225.1 uncultured bacterium
CCCGCCGGTAGCCTGCCGCCAGCAGGGTAATTGAAAGCACAATCAACACCGCACCAGAGATGAGCGGCGGCGGAATGCTCGAGCCGCTGTGCCTGTAGGCACTCAGGAGATTGAGGTCCACCGCCGCGATGGCGATGGGCCAGCCGGCCATCGCGAACCAGGCCCAGCGCTCGCCCCGGCGGAAGCCATTGGCGGCGATCATCGCGCTGAGCACCCCGACGAACATCATGTAAATGGCCTGGGCACGAACTTTCCAGTTGATCAGCGCCGCTGCCGGGGTCGTGCTCAGGTCCGCCCAGCTGACGCCCGTTATCCCCTGTACGGTTGGCGCCTCACCCTGACCGAAGGTGGCGCCCCCGGTGAAGACATCGCCAAGTCCGAATAGGAAGATCAGGAGGCTGATGAAGACGAAGCCCGTCCAGGCATTGCGCTCGAGGCGCGATTCCCGGGACCGATGAGGCATGCCCAACCCGACTCCTCCGCTTCGTTTCGACGACGGCCACCGGGAATTCTGACGGATTCAGCGGGTTTGGCAGCCTCTTCCCAGCTTCACCCAAGCTTGTCCGCCGCTAGCCAGGCCGGCATCGGCAAGCGCGAGCGAGCCTGGCTCGCCCGCCGCCGACAAGCCAGATAAAGCACGGCGGTCACGCTGAATAGATAGAGGGAGTAGAGGGCGAAGTCGCCCAGACCGGATACCGCCACGAGGTCTGAACCCCAGACGTTGAGGCCCTGCCGCACCGGGAACTGCTGGAGGGCCACGCTGTGGTCACGCAGGGCGACGCCATGCAGCGGATCAAGCAGGGGCCGCGGGGCCAGCCAGGCAAACAGCTGCTCGGTCGAATTGAGACCGCTCGGCTCTATGAAGCGGTCTGAGAGTGCTCCGCGATCGTAGGCGGCACCCGCGCCGCACGATTGCAGGAAGGGCGCCGCGAGAAGGCCGAACAAGCGGCCCCCGACGCACATCAAAGTCAGGGCCAACAGGAAGAGCGGCAACGCATTCAGGAAAAGCACGACGATTCGCTCAGCCTCCGCTTTCAGGTGACCGCCGCTGGAGTCGACAAGTGCGACAGTGAGGCCGACCGTGGCTGCGGCCACTGCGATGGCGGCTGCTCCAGCGAGCGCCCTGCCAGCGGCGAAGGTGAGTGGCGAAGAGCCCCCCCGCCTCCCCAGACACTCGAACCCATCGGCGAGGTCGTGCGCGATCAGACGATATGCCGTCAGCATGGCGACAACGGTCAGAACCAGCGCGATGATCTCATTCGCGCTCTGCAGCACTGCCAGCTCGCGGTGCTCTGGTCCGCTTGGCAGCAGCGCGAACAGCCTGACCAGTCCGATCAGCACCGCCCCCGACGCAAGTAGTGCGGGCATCGCCAGCCCTTTCCAGATGCGCCACCACCCGAGTCGAAGCTCGCCGTGGAGCCGCCCCACGGGGGCAACGGTACCATCGGTGTCGCCGGGGCTGCATTGGACCTATCCTTTGGTCTTCCGCTCGGCGCCGGTGAGCCGGGAAGTGATCGACAAGGAGCTGAAACTTGTCTGAGCCGCAGGCCCTTCTTTTCTTCCTCCTGGTGCTGGGTGCGGTCGCCGCCGGCCTCCGGCTGGTGACGCGGTGGGCCGAGCACCTGCCCTACCAGGTGATCCTCGCCCTGGGCGGGGTGGCGCTGGGTTCAATTCCCGGGCTCCCAGTCCCTCATGTCGGGCCCGACCTGATCCTCCTGGCATTCGTTCCCGGCCTTGTCTTCGAGGCTGCCATCGGCCTCGACCTCGCCGTCCTGTGGCGGGTGGCGATGCCCGTGACCCTGCTCGCCACGGTAGGTGTTGCCCTCACGGTTATCGGCGTTGGCCTGGCGCTGCATTTTGCGCTCGGCCTCAGCCTGCCCACCGGTTTTTTGCTCGGTGCAATCGTGGCGTCGACCGATCCGATCGCAGTCGTCAGCCTCCTGCGTCGCGTGAAGGCGCCGGCGGGACTCACCACGATCCTGGAAGGCGAGAGCCTCTTCAACGATGGAACCGGTGTCGCCGTGTTCCTGGCTGTCGTCGCCTCAATCCTGAGCGGCTCGCCATCGTTGACGGACGCTGCACTGCGGTTCCTGCTCCTCACCCTCGGCGGAGGCGCGGTCGGCGTGCTGATCGGGACCGCGGCAGTCTCCCTCCTTCGCCTCGAAGAAGAGGCGGAACTGGAGATCCTGGGTACCCTGCTCGCCGCCTATGGCAGCTACCTGGCCGCCGACCTGATCCACGTCTCCGGGGTCGTCGCGGTGGTGGCCGCGGGAGTCGTGGTGGCGCGTTTCGGGCGCCGGTCAGGCCGGCTCCATGGAAGACAGCTGCTCGGATTCTGGGGCCTGCTCGGCTTCGTTCTCAATGCGATGCTTTTCGTTCTGGTCGGCGCTGCCCTGCCGACGACGCAGCTGTTGAAGCTGGCGCCCCTGGTCGCCGTGGCATTCGTGATCATGCTGGCGGTCCGTGCGCTTCCCGTCTATTTGTTGCTCGGTCTCTCAGATCCCGGTGGCGAGCGGATCCCGTGGTCGTGGCGGCATCTCGTGATGTGGGGAGGGGTGCGGGGGGGGCTTGGAGTGGCGCTTGCCCTGTCGGTGACCGGGCGGCCCGGGATTGACAGCCGGGTGTCAACGATCGCCTACGGGATGATCTTCCTTTCGCTCGTTCTACAGGGGGGGTTGCTCCATCCGCTGGCCAGCCGGCTGGGACTCGCCGGGCAGCGGGAAGGTGGTCGGCCGGCCACCGGTTGATCGTCCACTAGAGGCCGGCCTGGTTATTCAGCGTGTAGGTGATGTCAGAGAACAGGCGCCGCACCTGGCCGCCGGTCGAAACGAGCATCACCACCACGACAAGGGCGATCAGAACCAGGATGAAGGCGTACTCCACCAGTCCCTGGCCACCCTGATGGCCACGGCGCTGACGTGGATTGCCCGCCTGATCTTTCATTGTCCTTCCCCCAAAATCGCCATTAGCCGCCAGCTATCGTGTGCTGCCGAGCCGGCAATTCTTACACGCCGCGGTCACGAATTGTCGGTTTCCGCGACTTCGTCGGCGATTTGGAGCCGGCCGGCGGTTTGGCTCAGGAGTCCCGCAGCGCCCAGGCCTCGATCTCGACGCAGGCTCCACCGGGCAGCGCGGCCACCGCCAGCGCGGTCCGGGCGGGCAGGGGAGCGCCGAAGAACGCGAGGTAGGGCCCATTCAACCGCTCCCAATCGGCGATGTCGGTCATGTACACGTTCACCTTCACCACATTCGCCACGCTCAGGCCCGCGCTCTCCAAAACAGCCCTCAGGTTGGCGAGCGCTTGATTCAACTCGGCTGGAAAGCCGCCCTCAACCAGCACTCCATCGCGCCGGCCGATCTGCCCGGAAACGGCGACCAGCTGACCCGCATCACGGAACGGGCTGTAGGGAGCCGGAGCCATCAGCGAGACGCCTCCCGTTCCTCGATCGAAGCTGGTTGGGTATTGCGCATTCCGGAGGTCCTCCCAATCACGGACTGTGGTGCGCCCGGGTGAGCCCGACCGGGTTGGCGCCGCGGTGTCTGATTCTCATGGCTCAGTTGGAAGAATTCGGATTCAAGTCGTCGGCCTGACGACGTGGTTCGGTCAAACTTCGTTTCGTGAAGTTTATGCCCGACGCCCTGCTCCCCCCACGAGGTGACCGATGACGGACCAGGTCGATGTGGTCGTCATCGGGCTGGGGCCGGGCGGCGAGGACCTGGCCGGTTCTCTGGCCGAGGCTGGCTTGAGCGTCGTCGGCATTGAGAGGAGCCTGGTCGGCGGAGAGTGCCCCTATTGGGGTTGTGTGCCGAGCAAGATGATGATCAGGGCCGCCGATCTGCTGGCCGAAGGCCGCCGCATTCCAGGCACGGCGGGGACCTCGTCGGTGACACCCGATTGGAGCCCGGTCGCCCGCCGAATCCGTGAGCAGGCCACCGACAATTGGGATGACAAGGTCGCCGTGGATCGATTCATCGGCAAGGGCGGGACCTTCGTGCGGGGCGAAGCTCGGTTCACCGGCCCTGACACGGTGGAGGTTGGCGACCGGTCTTTCCGAGCCAGCCGCGCTGTCGTCATCGCGTCCGGCACCGCTCCCGCCATCCCGCCGATTCCGGGGCTGGCTGGTGTGCCCTTTTGGACCAACCATCATGCGATCGAGGTTGAAACCCTCCCCAAGTCCCTGACCGTCCTCGGCGGCGGGGCGATCGGCCTCGAGCTCGCTCAGATGTTCAGTCGCTTCGGTGTCAAGGTGACCGTGGTTGAAGCCGCCGAGCGGCTACTGCCGCTCGAGGAGCCGGAGAGCGGCGACGTGCTCGCCAAGGTCTTGGCCGCCGAGGGGATGGAGGTACGAGCCGGCACCAAGGTGGTCGAAGTGGGTCGTGACGGGGACCTCATCAGGGTCGCGACGGACACCGGTCAGCGGATCTCGGCGGAGCGCCTCCTGGTCGCCACCGGGCGCAAGGCCAACCTCGCCGAGCTGGCGGTGGCCAAGGCCGGTCTCGACCCGACTGCCCGGTTCGTCCCCGTCGACGAGAGGCTCCGGGCGGGCGAGCGCCTCTGGGCGATCGGGGATGTCACCGGCAAGGGACTGTTCACCCATGTCGCGATGTACCACGCGCGGATTGCGACGGCGGACATCCTCGGTCGCGAGACAGACACGGCCGACTACCGCGCCCTGCCCCGGGTCACCTTCACCGACCCCGAGGTCGGTTCGGTCGGGATGAGCGAAGCGCAGGCCCGTTCCGATGGCATCAAGGTGCGGACGGGCACCAGCCAGGTCAGCAGCTCAGCTCGGGGCTGGATCCACGGCCCCGGTAACGAAGGGTTCATAAAGCTGATCGAGGACCAGGCCCGCGGTTTGCTGGTCGGCGCGACATCGGTCGGGCCCCGGGGCGGAGAGGTCCTCTCGATGCTCGTGCTGGCCATCAAGGCTGAGGTCCCAACCGCGACTCTGCGCGAGATGATCTACGCCTATCCAACCTTCCATCGCGGTGTCGAGGACGCCCTCCGCGACCTGGCGGCGCGCTGAAGACCGCGGACCTCCCGAGCCGGTAGGATCGCGATATGCCAATC
>CAXMLP010000521.1:0-6539 GCA_964194225.1 uncultured bacterium
TCATTCAGCCGTTACAGTCCACTAGGCGCGCGATGACGCCCTTCTGACCCCTTAATGACAGGAATCGACCCCTACCATCGTTGCGCTTCCAGATGGCCAGCACCGATTTCACGGTCAGCCGCGACCGCCTTCTCTACGAGGTCGCCGCCGATCTCACATCAACCCTCGATCTCGACCAGGTGCTGCGCCGGGTCATGGATCGCGTCATCGACCTGATGCACGCTTCCCGGGGTTTCATCGTGCTGCTCGAGGATGGCTATTTCCGCGTCAGAATGGCGCGCAACGAGACCGGGATCTCGCCCGACGGTGACGAGTTCACAGGCTCGCGCAGCTTCATCGAGCAGTGCATCAACGAAAAGAAGCCCCTGCTCACCACCGACGCATCGGAGGACGACCGGTTCAAGAGTCAGCACTCGGTGGTGCTTCGCAACCTCCACTCGATCATTGCCGTGCCACTCCTCGTCCGCGGCGACTGCATCGGGGCACTCTACGTGGACAATCCGTTCAAGGCTGGGATCTTCAAAGAGCAGGACAAGGAGTTTCTCCAGGTGGTCGCCCACCAGGCGGCGATCGCAATCGACAACGCCCGCCTCTTCTCCTCCCTGAGGCAGAGCTACGAGCATTCAGAAAGGCTTCGTAAGACCTTCGAGCGATATGTCAACAAACAGGTGATGGAGCGCGTCCTGAACGACCCGAAGGGCGACTTTTTGGCCGGCGAGCGCCTCAAGGTGACGATGCTGGCCTCCGACATCTCGGGTTTCTCGACCCTCTCTCAGCAGATGGAGGCCGAGGACCTGGTCGCCCTGCTCAACGACTACTTCCGGCAGATGGTCGACATCGTTCTCGACCATGGCGGCAACATCGACAAGTTCCAGGGCGACGGGTTGCTGGTTGTCTTCGGAGCCCCAGTCCCGATGGAGGACTCGGCGCAGCGCGCGGTCCGCGCCGCCATTGACATGCTCAAGACCATTCGGAGCATCAACATCCCGCGCGTCCAGGCCGGCGAGGCGCCACTCCAGGTGGGCATCGGCGTCGACAGCGGGTATGTGGTGGCGGGCAACATCGGGTCAGAACGCCGGCTCGAATACACCCTCATCGGTGTACCCGTCAACAACGCGGCATATCTCTCCAAACGACGCCCGGCGGGGGCATTCCTCTCCCACAACACCTATGACCAGGTTCAGCTGGAGGTCCGGGCGACGGTTCAGGAGCCGATCGTACTGAAGGGCGCCAGCGACGCCATCCCAATCTACCTGCTGGATCACTGACGCAAACCCAGCTCGCGGCTGGGGCGGCTCAGGAAGCCGGGTCGCGCTTGGCGGCAGGTTTCGCGGCGGGTTTGGAGCGGTCGGCGTAGCTCCGAGCGCGGGCCGACACGCCGGCCGGTGTGGTCTGGCTCTTGAGCAGGTATTCGCGAGCGCCCAGCCGCAAGCCCCGCTCGATGAGAGGCGGCTCGCCGTAGTTGGAGAGGATCAGCACTGGAATGTGGCGAGTCCGATCGTCTCCCCGCATCGCCTCGAGGACTGACATGCCGTCCATCTTCGGCAATCGGACATCCAAAAAGATCAGGTGGGGCCTGTCCTCTCGGGCAACGCGGAGGCCCTCCTCCCCGTCCCCGGCCACCGTCACCCGGTAGCCGTCCATCTCCAGCTTCAACTTGTACATCCCCGCCACGGCCGGGTCGTCCTCCACCAGGAGGATATGAAGGGAAGCGGATGCCATGAAGGCCAATTATGGACGGGACAGCCGGCACCTCGGGCCGGGGCGATCAGGGATCCCCTGCCCAAGCGCCTGCCGAAACGCCATCGCGCCGTCGCGCCCGTCGACGCTCCGACTGCGGAACGTCGGCGGGTTGAATTCAGCAAGCCGTGCCATTGAGCCCGTAACCCTGTTAGATGCACTCAAGCAAAGAAAAAAGAGAGCCGGGAACGAACCCACAAAGTTCGGTCCTGCAATCCAGTCCTCCTAACCTCCTCCCCCCTCGGAAGCCGCGGCAACCCTCGTCGCGGCTTCCATTTTTCTTGACGAAAACGCACCACCGGGCACGCTGCACAGCCCGGATTTTCCGGCTGGCGGCCCGGCTAATGGCCGCCCGAGGCTCCATTCCGCTCTGTTCGCGAGCCTCGGCCGGACTCCTCTCGGCCGGCGTCCAGGCACGGCAAAACGCCTGCAAATCGCCAGGTGCCGGCGCAGGGATTCGAACCCTGGACCATCGGCTTAAAAGGCCGCTGCTCTTCCGCTGAGCTACGCCGGCAGGCAGTAATGACCTTATACAGCGCGGCCCCCTTTCTGAATGCAGGTCCAGCGCCGATCGTGGGAGGTGGCCTCTTCACACATCTTTGCGCCGCTGTCGGGAGGCTCAGGGGCGCGCACCGGCATAGCTGTGGCAGTGTCACAGACGACCGCCCCCCAGATATCGCCGGACGGTCATTGGTGGTGGGATGGCCAGGCCTGGCAGCCGATCGCAAGCCTGCCCGCCGACCATGCCCCCCAGCCAACGAGCGGCGCGGCGGGCCCCCCCGCCGCGGGGGCATCGCCGGCTGACAGCTGGCCAGCCTGGCTGCCCCGTACGCCGGACGCCGAGGCGGTCCTGCTCGGCGCGGAAGCCCAACTGCCGGGCGGGAAGCCAGTTGACGAGAAGACACTGCGCAAGCTGCAGGAGAAGGCGCTGAAGAAGGAGAAGCAGCTCAAGCGCGAGCAGGAAAAGCAGCACAAGCGCGAGCTGGCGCGCGCGGCTCACCCGGCCGGCCCACGCTTCCACCTGCCCCTGCCGCACCCCCATCTGGCACTACCCCACCCGCACCTTCAGCTGCCGAACCTCAGTGAGCGGTCCCGGATCCTGGCCGGTCTGGCTGCGCTGGGGACGGTGGCCCTCCTCGGATCGCTGGTGGTGGCGATCTCGCACGGCCACCCGGCCCGCCCCAAGCCGGTGGCGGCGCAGACTCCCGCGCCGCTCAAGACCGGTTCCGAGCGCGCCCGCGCCGATCGCTTCTTGACCTACGCGCTGACGCCCGCGGTGACCGACGCCGGGCAGTCCATCGCCCCCCTCGGGATGAACTGCAACACCGCTTTCTCCCGGACCTGCCGCGACGCCCTCAGCGCTGCCGACCAGCAGCTTCAGATGTCGATCACAAACCTGGACCGTGGAGCGGCCCCTCCCTGCTTGGCGGGTCCCGTCAAGCAGGTGCGCGCCGATCTCCAGGAGATCGACGCCTCGGTTCAGGCGGCGCTCGCCGCATTTCCTTCGAACAGCCACGAAGCCGTGGCCGCCGGCGTCGCCAGGGCGATTGCAGCCGCGCAGCCGCTGACCGCCGACGCGAGCGCTGTGAACGCGGCTAAGTCTTCCTGCTCCCACTGACCAGGTCGAGCCCCGCCGGCGCCACCGGGCCGGCGCGAAGCCTGTCTCTGAGGTCACGCAGGATCGGGTAGAGATCGGAGGCGCCCTTCACCGCCGTCGTGT
Organism: uncultured bacterium; assembly: GCA_964194225.1. Lineage (GTDB taxonomy): Bacteria > Chloroflexota > Dormibacteria > Dormibacterales > Dormibacteraceae > CAXMLP01. The sequence goes on from CAXMLP010000521.1 coordinate 3,461, forward strand.
CGATGGCCCACTCGCGCTTGACCAGAAGGAAGGGCCGGACCTGGTCGCCACCGATCGCGCCGTGGCCGCCCACCTGGTGTTCGAAATTGATCTGAAGGCCATCGTTCACCTGGCCAAAGATGATCATGTCGCCCGAGCGCTGATATGAGTTCAGGCGGGCCAGTTGTTGGACGAGGAGGTCGGTTTCCGGATCGTACCGGGAGAGCAAGGCCGCTGCGCCCGGGCCTGTGAGCGGCTGGCGCCCCTGCGCCGAGACGAGCGTTCCTTGGCTGCCATCCTCCACGAGCACAAAAGCCACCCGATCCACTCCCGCCACCTTTTCGAGCAGGCCGGGAAAGCGCCTGTCCAGCTCGCCGGCATTGAGGCGTCCCGAGATGTCGGTGAAGTAAAGATGGGCAAGCCCGCCCGAGTAGGCGAGGGCCACATGCCCGTCCAGGGGGTCGCCCTTGGGCGAGTAGGTCTTTCCCTTGTACTCCTTAACCTCGAAGTTGGGGAGGAATTCGGCCACGAACTCGCCGAGGGTGCGGCCGTCGGCCCTGTCGAAGGGAATCGTCTCGTCCTGACCGTGATCGGAGAGGACTACCAGCTCGTAGTCGGCGATCGGTCCCGGATGCCCGCTTCGAGAGTTGGCAAGCTCACCGATCGTCCGGTCCACGTGACCGAGCATCTGTTTTGAATAGCGGTCCTCCGGACCGAACCCGTGTGAAGTCTCGTCATAAGCGTAGAAACCGGCGTAGATGACCGGCAGCCCCCGGTCCATCGCCTTGTGGACGGCGTACCTGGCGACATGGTGCAGAAAGATCTCTTCGAGCATGTCGGAAAGGACGTACGCGCGTTGGGCGGGATGACCGGAAAGGCGCGCTCGCAGGGTGCTTGCCGTCGTCGCCGCGACCGCCCAGAGCCCATGACGCAGCCACGCCGCGACACGCAGCGGGCTGGCAAAGAAGGGAGCCAAGACCCTCATGTGAGAGGCGCCCGCGGCGGGCTCGCGATAAGCCAGGGCGAAGGTGTCGCTGGCTCCAGCGGGATAGCAGGCGCCGATCACAGCGCCACCGGCGGTCAGCGGTTCGTGGTCCTGGAAGTACCTGTGGGCCACCTTCTTGAATGAGGAGCCCATTCCAAACGCCACCAGCAGCCCGGCCTGCTTGTCCCACCATCGATAGGACGGGATCTCGTGATTGTCACCGTAAAGGATTCCAGCCTGGCAGAAGGGTGTGGTTGAGGGGATACCACAGCGATATTCGAGGGGCTCGTAACCTTCGTTGGCGATCAGTCGCGCGACGTGCGGCATTCGTCCCGCCGCGATGGCACGGGTCAGGAAGCGATGCCCCACGCCATCGATGTGAAGGATCAGCAATCCACGCCCCAACCCCGTTCAGTCCGCCCAACCCAGGATTTCGACGAAGACTGGGATGTGATCCGAACCGGGCAGGTTCGCGCTCCATGATTCGTAGTCGAGCGGCCGGTCGCAGCGCACGAAGATCGCGTCGAGCTTTTGGCGCATCCCCACGCGGCGAAACGAATGGGTCCACGTGATGTCGCTCGTGAGATCCTCGAAGCCCATATCCTCTGCGGCGCTGCGAAGCATGGTCCAACGCGGTCGCCGGGCCATCTTGAATGTATTGAGATCTCCGGCCAGGATCGTGATGTCGGCCGCTTCTCGCTTCTCCACGTCAGCAAGGATGCGCCCAAACTGTTCCAGCTTGTGGTGGTAGCCGAAGACATCGAGGTGCGCCACGTACAACCGCAGCACGGCTCCGGCGACCCAGCAGTCGAACACCAGGCACATCCGTTGTTGCAATGGGAGAACACTCAGCAGGGTTCGTTCGGTCCGTGTCAGCGAGCTCTCCTCCCGCTTTGGCAGCACCAGCTCGTCCCTTTCCAGGATCCGCACTCGGCGCGAATTCCAGATCAGGGCATTGGCCTGGACCTGGCCCATAAGGATGTGGGTCTCCACCTGCAGGTGGCGGTAATGCGGACCGAGGCGCGCCGCAATCGCCTGCGAATCCTCGATGCCATCGTGGACCGATGCCTCCTGCAAAGCGAACAGATCGATGCCGCGAAAGTCCTCCTGACCGCCCACCTGTTCCAGGATCGCCCCGAGCTCCAGCCCGAGGTGGAGATTCCAGGTGCAGAGTCGCAGGTGGGGCGAGCGGTTCTTGGCGATGGAATCAAACGTACCAACGCGCCGCGGGCCAGGTCGAGCTTCGCATCCTATTAGGGTTGGCGAGGTGAAGGCGTGGGTCGTCCGCCAGCTTGGTCCTCCCGAAAGCATGGTCCTGGAGGAGGTCGACGAGGGCCCCCCTCCCCACGATCGCGTGCGAATCCGGGTTGAGGCCGCCGCGGTCAACTTCCCAGATGCCCTGCTGGTGGCGGGGCTCTACCAGGTCAAACCCGAACTTCCCTTCGTGGCCGGACTCGAGGTGGCCGGGACGGTGCTCTCCGCCCCGCCCGTGGCGGCGGTGCACGTCGGCGAGCGGGTGCTCGCCCTCCTCGAGGTGGGCGGCCTCACCGGTGGCGGGTTCGGGGAAATCGCGGACGCCCCGCTGCGAGGCGTCGTCGCGATCCCAGACGAGATGCCATTTGAGGATGCCTGCGGCCTGATGGTCACCTACCAAACGGGGTATTTCGGACTCCACCGGCGCGCCAACCTGCAGTCAGGTGAGGTGCTCCTGGTCCACGCCGGCGCCGGCGGTGTGGGCAGCGCCGCCATCCAGCTGGGCAAGGCCGCCGGGGCGATGGTTATCGCGACCGCCGGGTCCGCAGCCAAGGTGGAGCTCTGCCGCAAGTTGGGAGCGGACCTCGCGATCAATTACACGGAGGAGGACTTCGTCCACGTCGTCAAGGACCGCACCGCAGGCCGGGGCGCCGACGTCATCTACGACCCGGTCGGCGGCGATGTCTACGATAGGTCGACCAAGTGCGTGGCGTTAGAGGGCCGCATTGTCATCGTGGGCTTCGCCTCAGGGCGCATCGCAACGGCGGCGACCAACCACGTTCTGGTGAAGAACTATTCGGTGGTGGGCCTCCATTGGAACCTCTACAACCAGCGTGACCCGGAGCAGGTGGCGGCGGCGAC